>NZ_JAYWVC010000211.1:0-13286 GCF_036281785.1 Streptomyces chiangmaiensis
CTGTCCGGGTATGGGAATGCCGCACAGGCGAAGAGATCCTCAGGCTGATCACCGTAGCGCCCATCACTGCTCTCGCCGTATCACCGGCCGACCCCCATCAGGAGCACGACCAGCCGACCATCATCTTCGGCAGCCCTTGAGGAATCGGGGCAGCCGCCGTGCACCTGTAAGCCACGCCTGTCCTCACCTGCGACGTGTCCGCTTCACAACAGACGCAGCCTGGCGCGGTGGCTGCCTTCGCGCAGGAACGCTGTCGCCAGTACACAGTGATGGTCGGCGCCCTGATGCGGACGGCATGGCCGCCCGCGCCTGGCCGCTCGCCGCCAACCACGACACCACCCGCTTGATGACCTTGGTCAACGCCCCGACCCCCGACCAGGCCACGCACCGCCTGCGCCACCGCCTCGCCGACCGGCCGCCCATCGACGTGATCACCACCCACTACCCGGACGAGCACGGGCAGGTCCTGCTCAACCTCGACTTCCCGCCCGGCGCCTACGCCGCCCTGAATGCCGGGGCCGCCGCCCTGAATGCCGGGGCCCGCCGCGAGGGCCAGACACTCGAGCGCTTCCTGCTCCTGGCCCACACCACCCCCGCCCATCTCCTGTCCGCCGTCGGGCACGCCCTCACCCGCCACCCGGAAAGTCCCGCACCATGAAGCCGACCGACGAACAGACCGCCGCGGCCGACGCCTTCCACTCCGGCGACCACCTTGCCCTGCAAGCCGGCGCGGGCACCGGCAAAACCACCACCCTGGCCCTGCTGGCCCACGCCACCCCACGCCGCGGCCGCTATCTCGCCTACAACCGGGCCATCGCGACGGACGCTCGCACCCGCTTCCCGGCCAACGTCCAGTGCAAGACCGCCCATGCCCTGGCCTACGCCGCCGTCGGCCACCGCTACAGCAGCCGCCTGAACGCACCGCGCCGCCCGGCCTGGCAGACCGGACAGGCCCTCGGCGTCACCAAAGCCCTCCGTATCGGCGACCGCGAAGTCTCCCAACGTGCCCTGTCCAATACCGTCCTGCGCACCGTGGCCCGGTTCTGCCACACCGCCGACGAGAAGATCATCCGCCACCACGTGCCGAAACTGCGCGGTCTGGAAGACGCCCACCTGCACGGCGAACTCGCCGCCCACATCCTGCCCTTCGCCCAAAAAGCCTGGGCCGACCTGCAGCATCCCGACGAAGGCACGGTGCGCTTCGAGCACGACCACTACCTCAAAATCTGGGCCCTCAGCCGACCGACGCTGGAGGCCGACTTCCTGCTCCTGGACGAGGCACAGGACACCAACCCCGTCGTCGAGCAGATCTTCCTCGCCCAGCGCGACCACACCCAGCTGGTCATGGTCGGCGACTCCGCCCAGGCCATCTACCAGTGGCGCGGTGCCAAGGACGTCATGACCGGCTTCGACGGCACCCAGCTCACCCTGTCGCAGTCGTTCCGCTTCGGCCCTCACCTGGCCAGGGAGGCCAACCGCTGGCTGCACCTGGCCGACGCTCCCATCCGCCTCACCGGATGCGAGACCGTTCCCACCGAACTCGGCTTCGTCACCCTGCCGGACGCGGTGCTGTGCCGCACCAACGTTGGCGCCATGACCCAGGTCATGACCCTGATGACCGCGGGACACCGGGTCGGATTGGTCGGCGGCGACAGCCTGCGCGCCCTCGCCCAGGCCGCACGCGACCTGAAAGAAGGGCGGCGTACGCATCACCCCGAGCTCCTGCTCTTTCCCACCTGGGGTGAACTCCAGGACTACGCTGCCCATGATCCCGCTGGACGCGACCTGCAGCCGTTCGTCGGCCTCGTCGACACCCACGGAGCCGACGTCATCCTCGCAGCCGTGGCGCGACTCGCTCCCGAGCCGCAGGCGCAGGTGACGGTCTCCACGGCGCACAAGGCCAAGGGCCGGGAGTGGGGCTGCGTGAAGATCGCCGACGACTTCACCCCGCCCCGGGATCCGAGTGCGGCACCGGACCTCCCCGCTCACGGGCTGCCCGTCACCGTCGATGACGCCGAAGCCCGCCTCGCCTACGTAGCGGTCACACGCACCCGCCGCCGCCTCGATCTCGGCGGGCTGTCCTGGATCGACCAGCACACGGAGGGCAACTCGCCCTCCTCTGCTGCCTCTTGAAACGGGCCACCGCATCCTCCCGGCCAGCCACGTGGCCGGGAGCCTTCCAGATTCGCAAGGTCAGCCGCGCACGACTGGGTGCGCATGCTCGCCGCTGCAATGTCCCGGCCGTCCTCGCCGGGGCCGTCCTGACACCACCCTCCCGATCCTCGCGCTGTATGCCGCTGGCTGAGCGGCGGCCTGACGGCGGGCTTCGGAAAACAAGGCGCGGACAGGCTCGGGGGCGTAGAGGAAAGCCCACCGTGCCGCTCGGCAGGGTGGCGCCGCCTCTTCGGACAGGGCCCTATTCGGCAGCGCGGACACACTTCGGGCCGGCACGTCCAGGAAGGACGCCAACCGCCGGGCCGGTTGGGCCGATTCGCTGCCCAGACAGTGCCGGGTTAGGACGCCGACTGCGCGCCCCTCAGCGGGGGCGCACTTACAGCTCGAACTCGAGGTGTTCGAGGTCGGTGAATTCCACTTCGAGGCCGTGGGCGCGGCGGCCGCTGTCGCGGAAGTAGACCTCGCCCAGGGCTTCGGCCGCGATCCGGCGGAGCTGGTCCTCAGTGGCGCCGGCCTCCTGGGCCGCAAAGAGGCGGGCGGCGTAATCGGGTGGCAGGGCGAGGGTGAGGTGGCGCAGGCGGGCGTCGTCGGTGGTGCCGGGGGCTGCGGTGTAGCCGAAGCGGGCGCGGGTGTCGATGAGGATGCCGTCGGTGGTGGCCGCGGTCTGCTTGGCCTTGGCGCGGATCTGCGGCTGCCAGCGCGAGAGGACCTCCCTCGCCAGTCGGTCGGCGAGGTGCGGGCGGGGGTGCTTGATCTGGTTTTTCACGTACCGCTCGACGGTGCGCTGGCTGATGCCGAGCAGCTCGGCGACCGGCTTCGTCCTGTCGCCGTGCTTCTTGACGAGGTAACGCATCTGGGCCCCGGCGGACTTGGGGACGGGACGCGTGAAGGCGCCCTGCACCGCCTTGTCGAGCTCTTCGCCGACCGTGACCATCGACCGCGCCCCCTATTCTCTGTCGTCCGTGGCGGTGATCTCGCCGGTCTTGATGTAGCGGGCGAGGTTGGCGACCTTGTCGTCCGTGCCGAGCCGCTCATGCACGTGCGCGCCCCACAGCACGCTCTGGGTGCCCTCGTGCTTGACCATCCCTGGGGAGACGCCGAGCCGGAAGGAGCCGGGCACCGTCTTGCCGTCGGCGTCATAGGGCAGGACATCCAGCGGGCTGGGTCCGTCGGCGGCGTACACGGCGCAGTCGGACAGGACGGCGACCGGGTACTGCCCCGTCGCCGCGGCCAGGGCGATCATCTTGCGGTGCATGTTGGTGCGCGCCCGGGAGATGACGGTGGCGCGGATGTCCGGGCGCCAGGTCGGCCGGGCGAGGGCGGGCCATGCCTGCCCCGGCTTCCAGCCGCCGCCGCGCGCTTTCTCCCGCAGCTTGCCGATGCCGCCCTTGGTGGTCATCTTGATGGCGTCCAGGACGATTCCCAGCTCCGCATCGCGGCTCTTGCAGCCGTCCATCGCTTTGAGGAAGTCGGCCGCCGGCAGCTTCTCGTCCACGCCCAGATCCGCCATGGTCTCGATGTAGGCGTTGCGCAGCCGTTTGTACCAGCCGTCCAGGAACCGGCCGCTCTGCGGGCGCACCCAGGCCTCGACCGGTGCGACGGCGTAGCCGAGTTCGACGGCGTAGGCGACCGTCGGCGTGGCGTACCAGGCCAGACCTGCGGGGCGTTCGCCGGTCGGCGTGAACGGGCTGGGCAGGAGGGCGCCCTGCAACTGGCGCCACTGCTTGCCGACCTTCACGCGGGAGAGGTCGACGTGGGACAGGTCGACCAGCCAGGAGCCGGGCAGCGCCGCATCGAAGTCCGGCTGGGTGACGTGCACGGGCGGCGATGCCAGGCCGACGACCGCGCCGTTGGCGGCCGCACCGAACGCCAGGTTCACGTCGATGCCGACCAGGCAGCGCTTCATGCACTCGGTGTCGGTCAGCTCGCGCGCCCAGTCGTACGCCTCCTCGAACAGCTTCTCCCCGGGGCCGCGCACATGGAACCGGGGCAGGTGGGCCAGGACGGGGTGTCCGTCGGTTGCCTCGCACGGCGCCGGGTCCATCGGCTGGGTGCCCAGCGAGCCGGGCCGGTGCTCGGAGTGCCGCCTGCCGTGCTCGTCGGGCTCGCTCGCGCGGGTCGGCGGATTGAGCGCGGTCATCAGCTCAAGTCCCGTAACGGCAGCGGAGCCGACCGGCGTCATCACGCGGGTTGCGTACACCCCCAGCACCCGGGCGAGTTCGGCCGGCTCCAGCCGGGCGGCGTGGCCCCAGGAGCGGTCATCGAGGGCGTGCCACGACGGGATGCACAGCTGCACACACTGGCGCCGGCTGCCCTGCGCGGGGCGGTAGATCCGCGCCCACGGTCCGAACCCGCGCTTGGTGAGCTGCCAGTTGGCATGGTCGAGCTGTTTGACGGCCTTGTGCTCCTCCGGGATCCGTCCGGTGAGCCGCTCCTGCTGCGACAGCGCGGTCGGCAGGCCGTACCGCTCGCACGCCGCCTCGGTGAGTACCAGCAGCGGGTCGGCGTCCTTTCCGCGGCCGTGCAGCCCCGTAGCACCCAGTTGGGCCTCCGTCAGCGCCCACTCCACCAGCGCCGGCAGGGACTTGGCGGGCACGTCCAGGACCAGGCCGCCGACGCCGTAACCGGTCACCTGCCGGTCGGTGCCGGCATCGATGACCAGCAGCGGACCGTGCGCGTACGCGCCGCCGGGCGCGGGGGCGTTTGCCGGGGCGGCCTTCGCCGCGCCCGGGCGGCGCGACGACTGCGACGGCTCGGCGGCTCGCGCCGGACGTGACGCGGCGGCGGGTGCGGGAATGGCGGCGGGAAGTGACGGGGTGTGGTCCGGCGCGGCCGTGGCCGCAGCGCCGGACGGCCTGCCGGCGGTCGGAGCCTGCGCCTTCGGCGCCGGGGAGGCGGATGTCACCGCTCCCGCGGTGGTCTCATGCCCAGCGGCGGTATCGACGGGGCCGGGGTAGAGCTGCGCGAGCTGCTCCAGCAGCCGGGCGTAGGCGTCCCGTTCCGGCGGCCGCGGCTCGGTCTTGCCCGACTCCCAGCCGCTGACGGTCGCCCGCCGTACGCCGAGGGCGGCGGCCACCTCGTCCAGGGTGAGGGCATGGGCCTGGCGCAGGCGCCTGCGCTCCGCCGGCGGCGGCAGCGGGGAGCGGGACGCAACCAGTGCGTCAACCGCATCGAACAGCTCGGACATCGGGCACCTCCACCCCCGATCCTACCCATGAACCGTACCCATCGCGTGCATATATCGCACCTATGGCGTACGGATGGCGTCCTTTGCCCTGGCGTCAACGGTATTGGCGTGCATGCCGGCACAACGCAGACGGCCCGGGGTGCAGTGCGGCGGCAGACGTGCCGGTCGACACAGGGCTTGTCCCGGCGGCTGTCAGCGCCGGGCCCTAGGCTGCAGCCCATGGCCTGTAGCCCCGATGCGACAGCACTGCGGTGCGCGATGCCCTGCCGCGTGCCGCCGGTCCGTGCGCAGACCGCCCTCAGCGCAGCGACCTGTTCTGCCGTTCCGACAGGGCCCGTGCCCGCATGGCGCTCGCTTCGCATCGAGGAAGACCTTGTATGACTGTGGTCGTTGTTCCGTCATCCGCCCGGCCTGAGAAGCGGCCGCTGTTTGCCGACCAGGCCCAGGCCGTCCAGCGGCTGGTGCGGCATCTGCGGCGTGCGGGCACGCGCGGGCTGTACGTGTCGGCGACAGGGACCGGCAAGACACTGGTGTCCATCCGGGTGGCGGACGAACTCGACTCACGGCTGGTGCTGTTCGTGGTGCCGACGCTGGACCTGGCGGCGCAGACGGCCCTGGCGTGGCGCCAGGACGGACACCGCGAGCACATGGTGATCGTCTCCTCCCTGGACGCCGCCGGCCACGACGGCCTGATGGCCGCCCGCGTCGGCTCGACCAACGATCCCCACGCACTGGCCGCGCTGATGTCGGTCGTGGGGGAGGGGGCAGACCAGATTCCGGCGCTGACGGTGATCTGCACCTACGACTCGCTGGACAAGATCGAACAAACCCAGAACACCAAGTACGCGGCGGGGCCGTTCGACCTGGCGGTCATGGACGAGGCACACCGGATCGCGGGCCGTGCCGACAAGAAGTGGGCCATCGCCAACGACGCCAAGCGGATCCACGCGGACCGCCGCCTCTACATGACCGCCACCCCCCGCATCTTCGCCGCACCCGAACTGGCCGAGTCCGCCGACACCACCCGCCCGCGCCGTCGGCCCCCGGTCGGGCCGGACGCGGACGCGTTCGCCAACTCCATGGACAACGAGCAGGTCTACGGCAAGAAGGTCTTCGAATACCCACTCGCGCAAGCCGTGGAGGACGGCCGCGCGGCGGACTACCGCATCGTGGTCCCCACCCTCACCGACACCGAACTGCGCCACCGCCTCAACCTCCCCACACCCGGCAGCACCACCCCAGCCCCCGGTGAGGAAGCCGACAGCGCGCTGCGCACCACCGCCCTACACCTGGCCGCCCTGCGCGCCATGACCGAACACGGCCTGAAAAAGGTGCTGGTCTACTTCAACCTCGTCTCCGACGCCCGCCGCTTCACCCGCGAACTCCCCCACACCCTGCGCCTGCTGGCCAGGACCGACCCCAGCCTGTGCCCCGACATCACCCCCAAGCTGTTCTTCGCCCACGGCGAGCACACCCCCGCCCAACGCGCCGACATCTTCACGGCCTTCGCCGCCGCCGACTGCGCGATCCTGGCCAACTCCCGCCTGATCGCCGAAGGCGTCGACATCCCCAGCGTCGACGCCATCGTCTTCGCCGACCCCACCCGCAGCGTCATCCGCTGCGTCCAAGCCCTCGGCCGCGCCCTGCGCCTGGACGTCTCCGGCAAGACAGCCTCACTGATCGTCCCCGTCTACGTCCCGCCCGGCGCCGACGGCGAGAACATCCTCGGCACCGCCTACGAACCCGTCTGGGCGATCGCCTGCGCGCTGGCCAGCCACGACCACCGCATCCTCGAGCGCCTCCCGGACAAGGCCAACCGCCTCCCAGGCGAGACCAGCGACGTCATCGAACGCCGCTGGCACTTCGACTTCACCGTCCACCCCGAACGCATCGCCCGCGCCATGGACCTGGCCTCCTTCGACCCCCGCGACCCGGCCATCTCCCGCTCCCGCCGCCTCGGGCTGGCCGCCGCCCAGTCCTACCGCGACGAACACGGCCACCTCGACGTCCCCACCGACTACACCGACCCCACCGGCTACACCCTGGGCACCTTCATCACCACCATGCGAGATGCCCGGACCGCCGGCCGCCTCGAGGCCGACTGGATCGCCGAACTCGACGCGCTCGGCATGATCTGGGACAAACACGACGCCGCCTGGCGCGCCCGCCTGGCCGCCGCCACCGACTACCACCGCATGCACGGCCACCTCGCCGCACCCGCCACCACCCCCGTCGGCGCTTGGCTCGCCGAACAACGCCACCTCGCCGGCAGAGAAGAACTCGCTTCAGATCGCGCCGACGCCCTGACCGCCCTCGACGCCGACTGGCGCCTGCCTCACGGCGCGGACTGGCACCGCAAGCACGGCCTGCTGCGCGCCCACCTCGCCGACGGCGCCGACCCGGCCACGCTCACCCCAGGCACCCTCCTGGCCGGTGTGAAGATCGGCTCCTGGCTGCACCGCCAGCTCGCCACCTGGCACGCCCTCCACCCCGGCCAGCAGCAGCTGATGACCTCCCTCGGCCTGATCCCCGAGACCAACCCGCTCACCCCCGCACGCCGCACCCGCCGCACCTTCGAACAGACCGTCCAGCTCCTGGAGCTCTTCCTCCACCGCGAAGGCCGCGCCCCCGCCGCCCGTGAGGAGATCCGCGTCGACGGCGACACGGTCAGGGTCGGCGCCTGGCTCGCCAAAGCCCGCACCAAGCACCGGGCCGGCCAGCTCCCTGACGAGCATGTCCGACTGGTGGCCGCGCTCTTCGACGGCGACTGGACGGCCGAGGATGCCGTCCCTGCCATCCTGGCGTAGACGCCTACCCACAGGGGGACGAAGCCCTGGCCCGTACTGGCCCGGGAACGCAGGGGAACAAGGGGGAAGCCACCGTCGGGGTCCTCACCAGGAGATCCGGCCGGTGCCGCTGGCTGGAGCGCTCCAACATGACTGTCGCTCATGTACCTCGAAGCCGCCGGGATCCCAGTCAAGCCCGCCCACGAGGACGCCGTCTCCCTCAAAGACCTGCTCCTCGACCCCGCCTGCACCGCCGGGAAGATCGCCGCTTTGCTGCGGACCTGGCCCACCGCCACCTAACGCCCGCCGGCCCGCCTCCCCGGGCGCCGAACAGCCGGGAGGAGTTCAGCCCCGCGGCGGAGCCGGTCTCTACCGGACGCCAGTCCACTGGGCCGTGTGGCTATGCGCGCACGCCCGACTCCTTCTGCCCCTGCTTGGCCGTCGCCCTGACCTGAGCGCGACGTCACTCTCCTTGCGGCCCGGACGCGCGCAGATCGACGGTCCCAGTTGGCCATACACCGCCGATCACCCAGGGCTTCACCACGTCCGCCAGTTCCTCCGAGAACCGGTCACCGCCGCCGACTGCCAGGTGGGCGGCCCATTGCCGTACCGCACCTGCTGACCAGTCCGCGAGTTGGAGCTGGGGGTGGGATGTGCTGTCCGCGAAGTCGATCTGCACGGCCGGGAGGGGGTCGTTGAAGCGGCCGGGGCGGGCGGGGTCCGGGAGGAGATGCGCCATGCGTAGCAGCGTCGCGTTCCGGTCGATCACCTTTGAGGTGTCATGGACGAGACGGAACCGCCCGACAGCTTCACCGAAGCTGGTGCAGAGGCAGTACAGCGCAGGCACCGCCGGGTCGAGGATGTCGCGCTGCTCGCCGGCCGCGAGGTCGGCGGCGGTCGCGTCGGCCACCCCCCGGCAGCATTCGAGCAACTCGATCCATCCGGCGAAGTCCGCGTGTTCCGCAGGGATGGACGTCTTGTAGGCGGTAATGGCGGCGAAGAAGTCGTCGGTCGTCACTCGCTGACGCACCCAGTCGACGAAGGCCTGGAGCATTCGGTGATAGGCCGCGGCGTCGCCGAGGACCGGACCGGCCATGCGCAGCAACTCGGCCAGGGCCAGACCTTGCTGATCCTCATACAGGTTGAGACCGTCCGCGTCGGCCAGCGGCTCCACCAGAACGTCGACCAGCTTGGTGATCACCATGAACCGCTTGTCCATCAGATAACTGCGAACGCTTCCCTCGGGCATACTCCCGAAGGCCCGCTTCAATGCCCTCCGGCCCGCCGACGACCGGGCCAGAGAACCGTACTTGGGCTCCCCCTGGGTGGGGGGAAGCTGAGACCGCACCTCGTCCACGATCGACACGGCCAGCTCGTCGGGCAGATGCACCCCGGCCAGAGTGAACACCGGCTGATGGGGATCGAGAAGGTTCTGCCCGGAGTTCGAGGACTCGTCCACGTAGACGACAGGAAGCAGGTCCGGAGGAGTGTTCATGCCCGGAGCATGCCGGGCACACGGGCAGGCGACCACCGAAATTGCCTTCCCGGCTGCCCCACTCCCGCGGCGGGCGAGGCGCTGCCGCAGCCCAGGGCTACATGATCACGTGCCATGAACGCGACGTTGATGTCCTTCAGCCCGGCCCGTGTTCCTCCTCTGCGGCCACCGGGTGAAGGCGTCGCGGTTCGCGTCAGCCATGATGCGACGGTTCCGCTCGTCAGTGGTGCGGCCCCACTTGCCGTAAGCTGGCCCGGCGCAGGAACTCCCCGCCACTCCAGTGCCGGTGCCGGCTCCGGCCGAGGAACGTCGGCCGGGCCCGGAGCAACATCCGGTACGTGCATGCGGACGGTGAGCGTATGCCCCTCACCCGGGGCCGGGCGGTTGTCGCCCGAGCTGCCACCACCCAAGGCCTGGGCTGCGGGGAGAGGACCACGTACGGACACCAGGGAGACACGGACCCCTCGCAGCCGACGGGGTTCGCCGAGGTACTCTGCACTCCCTCACTGATCTTGACTGTGGCCTGCTGTTGCTCAGTAGCGCGGGGCTGTGGGTTCTGGCCGCGGCCAGGCCTGCGCGCCTCCTAGCCGTCGTATGGCTCGTGGGCGGGTACCTGTCCGTCGCTGCGCCGCTGCCGGTCGCCAGTGAGCGCGACGATCCGGTGGATGGGCACGGCGATGGCCGGGTGGCCGCCCGTGGGGGAGAACAGCACCCGGCCGGTGTCGGGCTCGTAGGAGGTCACCGTGCCGTAGAGACGGTGCAGCAGGGTCTCAGGCCGCGGCCTGCACTCGACGTCCAGGCACAGCATCCAGTCCTTGAGCCAGTGGATGGGCAGCTTCTCCAGCTCAGCGGCGGCGGGGCCGGGGTGATCGTCGTCGGGGACCCAGCTGTACTTGCCGACGACCAGGTCGTTGTACACCTCCATCGAGTCGGGCCCGCTGTAGGCGGCCTGCCGCGCGCGCTGGGCAGCGCGCCGCACCGCCCGGGCCGTCGTCACCATGGCCGTGGGCCTGGCGCCCGGCCCGTCGCCTGCGGAGTCCGCCGGCAGGTAGGGGTAGGCGCTGCGCAGCAGCGCCAGCACGTCCCGCTCGTCCGGCCCGGCGGTGCCTGCGGGAAGGTCCGGTCCGAGGGCGATCCGCTGCTGATCGTCGCGGGTGTGGTCGGCGGCGTGCTGGGCGGCGAAGCGGGGGACGGCGAGCACGACAGTTGTAGGCGCAGGCCAGAGCCCAAGAGACGAACGGCGGGATCAGGTCTCATTGCTTAGTGGTGCGGTAGATGGCGCGGTCGGGGTCAGCCTTAACGATCAGGCCAGTAGCTGCGATGTCGCGTAGAACCTGCCGGGCCCGCTTATCGGTCACGTCGTGCACGGCGGCGCGGAGAGTGGTGACGGCGCGGGCGGTGTCCCCGATGTCGCCGAGCGCGCGAATCGACTTCTCCAGGTGCTGCGGGGCGCACAACCGGCCTGCGTCTGCGCCCTGTTGGGGCAGCCTGGTGCCGCCATACCGTTTGAGCGCAAGGCCATGGCCGGGCCGGTTACGGGAGAGCGGAGGCGGCCAGTGAAGCGCAGGGCAGTGCTGAGCGCGGGAGTCGGGGCGTGCGCCGCCGTGGCCGTGGCGGGAGGAACGCCGGCCAGAGCCGGTGAGGCTCCCGCGCTGCGCGCCGAGGACGTCGCCGCCGCACGCCGGATGTTCACCCATGGCCGCTACGACCAGCTGCGGCAGAGGTTGTCCGTGCTGCTGGCCGCCGCGCACGGTAGTGCGATGAACGGTTCGGTGGGGGTGGGACGGGCGGCCCAGCTGCTGGTGTTGGCCTCCCAACTGGCCGTGAAACAGGGACGGATCGACGATGCCGCCATCTACGCGGACACCGCTGTCATCACGGCCCGGCGCTCGGGCCAGCCTGTGTTGCTGGCAGCCGCCGCGCGAGCGGCCGCAACCCCGTTGCGGCGCACAGGCCGCACCGACCAGGCCCTGCGGCTGCTCGACGAGGCGCGCACCCACCTGACCGACACCCGCCCCACCGCGCCGGTGCTGGACGCGGCCGGGATGCTCGCCCTGACCGCCGCCTACACCGCCGCCCAGGCCCACCTGCCCGCGCCAGCACTCCACTTCGCCGCCCTGGCCGAGCAGACCGCCGACCAGCTCACCCGCCTTGCCGCTGCCCCGACAGAGCAGACCCCTTGGGAGCTCTCGGCCCCGCAGTGCACGCTGTACCGGATCGGTGTGCACCGTGAGCTCGGCGACCCGGACATCGCCCTGGCCCACGCCCGCCGCCTGAACACAGCCGAGCTGCCCACGGCAGAGCGCCGCGCCCGCGCGGCCACCGACACCGCCCGCGCGCTGCTGGCCACAGGCGATGCCGCAGGCGCGTTCGCCCAACTGCAGCACATGAAGGCCGCTGCCCCCCAAGAGGCCCACCGCCCGTCCCTGCGCGCCCTGACCGCCGAGCTCACCGCCCGCCGCCCGGACCTGGCCTGCCCGACGGCGCTTACCCAGCGCACCGCGACCGTCAGGTACCTCTAGAAGGGCGGTTCCGACGTTGCCGAGCCGACCGCTCGAGACCGGTGCCGGACTGCCGTAAAGCCCTCCAGCTCATCACTGGTGCGACACAATCGTGTCCAGCCGACCGGGCCGATGACGGCCAGGCCCACAGCGGAAAAGGCAGAGCGTGGACGAGGTACGGGAACTGCTGGCCGAGTATGGCCAGTGGGCCGCGGACGACACGGCGTCGGTTCGGGACCGGGCGCGGCAGCTCGCGGGCGTGGTTGCCGACCTGCTGCGGCGCACAGGGCCTGCGGCGGCGGTGCAGGTGTCGCAGGCCGGCGGAGTACCGGCGGTCTTGTTCGACTTCGAAGGCCGCGACTACCTCGTCAGCTGCACCGTCGACGAGAGCGTGGTCGCGGACGGGACGATCGCCCGCATCGCGGGGGACGCCGGCCTGAGCGGCCAGCCCGGTGACACCCGCTGGGCGCTGCTGTCCTGGACTCACGACGTACGGCCACTCGATCAACTGACCGACGGCGTGCGCGGCTTCGGCGTAGTCCTCGACCGCACGCTCCTGGATGCCGCAGTCGCCGGCCTGCTGCCGCTCGCCGATCTCATCCGAGACGTCTTCCGCCGACGCCAGACCCATCTGCCGCTCGCCGAACTGGCGGTCTCCCACGCGCCGCGGGACGTACCCCTGACGATGACCGCCGCCGACCGGCTGACCACACCGATCCACGTGCCGACACAGACCTGGTGCGGCGCCACCTCCCAGGTGGCTCTCGTCGGTGAGGCGACCGCGGCGCAGCCGTCGGGCATGGCCTGGCGTGCCCGCGACTCGCTGCTGGTCACCTACGAGGACGGCCTGGTAGAAGTCGACCCGGTGCGGGGCCGCACACGGTGGTTCCTGACCGTCGACGGCTGCCACGGTGCGCCGCTCATCGCCCCTGACGGCGCGGTGACGGTCATGGCCGGCCCTACGGTGATCCGCTGGCACGCGGGCACCCTGACGGCCATCGCGGGCGGCTTCGAGCCCGGCGCGGAGCTGCTATCTGGTCCTGGCGGCGAGCCGTGGGTGCTGTCGGGCTCGGGGGTCACCTACGGAGCGGGCGAGGGGACTTTGGCGTTGACCCGCCTCGGCGACACCGTGGGCACTCAGC
>NZ_JAYWVC010000212.1:0-13263 GCF_036281785.1 Streptomyces chiangmaiensis
ATCCGCGTTGGCACGCTTGCCGACCGGAAGGTCTTTGGTCCACCGGAAGCGGACTTCAACGCCGCGTTCTCAGCCGTCAGCCGGGCGATCAACGCGTCCTTGTCCTCCGGCCTGGCCTTCTCGGCCCGCTTCGCCCGTGAGACCCAGCTCGCCAGGGTCGTCTCGTTGATCCCCAGGTCCTTCGCGACCTCGGGGACTGGCTTCCCAGTCTCCGTCACGATGCGTACCGGCCCCTCACGAAACTTCGCCGTGAACTTGCGACGCTTCTCTGCCATGACGACCAACATCCCCTGCTGTCACGGACTCACGCTACGAGGGGAACCTCATCGGCGCGTTCGCTGCGGCGCGTGTCGGCGTAGGTGAGCACGTCGAGCGAGCGGCCCGTTGGCGAAAGCGCGGTCGAAACCCGCAGAGGTGTTCGCGGGTGCCGCCCCTGCCGATGTGTACACTTGTGTAAGGTGGTGTTCATGACGGAGACGACCTACTCAATCGTGGAAGCCCGCGCCCGGCTGGGCGCCATCGCGCGCGAGGTCAGCGCCACCCGTGAACCGGTCGCCATCACCGATCACGGCCAGACCATCGCCATACTGGTCAGCCCCGCCGACGCCCTCGAACTACAGGAGATGCGGGCCCTGGCCGCCTACCGCGCGCGCCAGGCGCAGGGCGAGAACGCTGGAGTCCCGCACGCCGAGGCGTACCGCCGCGTATTCGGCGGAGATGAGGCGTGAGCTACGAAGTCATCTGGGAGCCCGAGGCCCTCGCTCAGGCGGAGCGGTTCGCCAAGGACGACCCTCAGGGCGTGCGGCATGTGTTCACCGCCGTCGACCGCCTCGCCGACGACCCGCGCCCCGAGGGCGCGTTCGGCAGCGCCGACGTCCTGCGCATCCACGTCGGCCGCTACCGCGTCCTGTACGAGATCAGCGACCAGCAGGTCCGCGTCAGCGTGATTCATCTCGGACGTCTGCGCTGAGTACGACGGATGGGGGCGGCCTCTGCACGAGGCCGCCCCCATCCGTGTTCCCGGACATCTCCCGGGCCGGGACCAGACGGAAGAAGCGCCCAGGGTGGTGTTCAGCGGTTGCGGGACGGGGTCATGCGTGCGTGCAGCAAGGCGCTGCGGGTGAGCTCGGCGCCGTGCTTGTGTTCCTTGTCGAACAACGCGGTCAGGCCGGAAGCGTCAGCGGTGATCAGATCCTGACCGCACCCCGGAGCCGGGAGCGCACCGGGCGCGGGCCCCTGCGGCCCGGCCGTCTGCGGTCTCTGCGAGCCGTAGGATCGGGCTGAGGGTGGCGCACCGGATGAGGCTGGGAGAGCACGCGTGGCGGGGAGTGCGAGGGAACGGCTGGCCGAACTGCTCGGCGGGTCGAAGCAGGCGAGGGCCTTCAGCGCCCAGCTCAAGGCCCCCGCGCACATGCTCGGGCTCGAGGTGGCCGGTGTCGGGCCGGTGAGTCTTCCATTGCGCGCGCCGCAGGCGAAGAAGCTGATCGCGGTGGCGCGCCCGGCGTTGTTCGGCCGGGGCGAGGAAACACTGAGCGACACCAGCGTCCGCGACACCTGGCAGATCGCGCCGGATCAGATCACCCTGGCAGGCCCCTCCTGGTCGGCGCTGCTGAGTAGCGCGCTGGAGCATTTCCGCGACGAGCTCGGGCTCCCGACGACGGCCCGCCTGCGGGCCGAGCCGCATGCGCTGCTGGTGTACGGCAAGGGCCAGTTCTTCCTCCCCCATCAGGATTCGGAGAAGGACGACGCCATGGTGGGCACGCTGGTGCTTTCCCTGCCCTCGGCGCACACCGGCGGAGAACTGGTCATCGAGCATGCCGGGCAGCGCAGCACCCACCGCGCCTCGAAGACGGAGCTGACCCTCGTCGCCTTCTACGCCGACTGCCGGCACGAGGTCACCCCGGTCCGGTCCGGGTACCGGGCGACCCTGACCTTCAACCTGCTTGCCGAGCCTGGGGTTTTGGCGCAGGAGACCGGTCCGCTCACCGAGCTCGTGCACTGCCTGGACCAGCATTTCAGCACGCCCGTCAGGCAGCGCTACGCGACGCGGGACCTCGACCCGCCGAACCGGCTGGTGTATCTGCTCGACCACGAGTACACCCAGCGAGGCCTGAGCTGGGAGCGGCTCAAGGGCACCGACGCCGAGCGTGCCGCGCTGTTGCGCGCCGCCGCCGGGCAGGCCGGCTGCGAATCGGTGCTCGCCCTCGCCGAGGTCAAGCAGACCTGGGACGCCTACCCCGCCGGTGACGCCCCCTGGGACGACTACTACGGGTACAACGAAGAGGACGAGGACGAGGATCCCGCAACCGACGACGACTATGTCGTTCAGGACCTGATCGACGACGAGATCACCCTCGACTGGTGGAGCGGCCCGGACGGCACCGGCGGCGAGCCGATCTCGTTGTCCGTCCACGACTACGAGGCCTGCGTCAGCACCCCGAGCTCGGACCTCACACCCTATGAGTCCCAGTACGAGGGCTACATGGGCAACTACGGCAACACGCTGGACCGATGGTACAGAAGGGCCGCCGTCGTCGTGTGGCCGCGCGAGCGCGCGTTCGCGGCGCGCGGCGAGGCCGGAGGGCGGTGGGCCCTGGAGAAACTGCGCGACCGCATCGAGCAGGGAGACCTGGACGGGGCACGCACCGCCGCACAGTCCCTCGCCCCGTTCTGGAAGCACACCGGTGCCCGACCCGAGCTGCTGGACTGCGCATTGCACGTGGCCGCGGGACTGGGTGCGGCAGAGAGCGCGGCGATGCTGCTGGAGCCGTTCCACGTGGGCGCACTGGGGCCGGACCACGCGGGCGCTCTGGCTGCGGCGGCCGAGCGGTACGGCACCGCATGGCTGCGCCAGGTCGTCGACGGCTGGTTCGACCCGCGGTACCGCTACGAGCCGCACCGGTACGAGTGGACCGAGGGGCTGCCGGATCTGTGCACGGCGCTGCGCTCCTCCAGCCCAGGTACAGCGATGGCGCGGCTGCTGTGCGCCGGGGCCTGGACCGCGCTGGCCGGCGACCTGCAGCTGTGGTCCACCACCGGGCCGGCCGAGACCCGCCGCTCCCGTCTGGAGGAGCTGAGCCTGCCACTGCAACGCCTCCTGCAGGCCGCCGGCCAGGAGCAGCGGGCCGAGATCCTGGCAGTGCTGCGCGCCCAGGCGGACACAGTGCTGGAATGTCTGATACCAATGCTGCGCCATGCGGCGCAGACGCTGCCGACGGACACCCGGCGCGCGGCAGGGCTCGACGCGCTCGCGCGCGACTGCGCGGACCGGCTCCGCGCGATCACCGCACGACAGCCACGTGCCGCGGACGACTGGTCGATCGCCTGGACCGGTTGCGGCTGCGGACTGTGCGCCACCCTGGAGACGTTCCTCGCTTCCCGCTCACGGCGCGTCCTGGAATGGCCGCTGGCAAAGGACGGGCGCCGGCACGTGCACACCAAGATCGACTCAGCCGAGCTCTCGGTACGCCACCAGACCAGACGGCAGGGACGCCCGTACACCCTCGTGCTGACCAAGACCGAGCAGTTGTTCACCCGCGAGCAGACCGCCCGCCGCCGGGCCGACGCCGACCTGACCTGGCTGGCTTCGGCCTGGAACGCCTCCCCCGCCGGACCGTGTTGAGCTTTTCTGGTAGACCTCCGGCTGCTCGGCGGCGAGATCGGCGTGCAGGTCCGCCGGCTCCGTGCGGGTGCTCAGCTCTTCGGCGTGTTCCCCCAGTTCGCCGAGCAGGTCTGCCAGGCAGTCGAGCGTCACGGTCAGCCATCGCTGCCCCGCCGGCCGGTTGCGGTCGGTCAGGGTGCGCGCCTCGGCGACTGCCTCGTCGGCGGTCGTACGTGCCGTGGGCAGGTCTCCGGTGGCCTCGTGGCAGCGGGCCAGGTCCGCAAGAAGCCGGATACGCACCGGCCGGACGGCGTCGGGCAAGGCCCACGCCAGGACACGGTCGGCCGCCTCCCGCGCCTCCGGGCCGACGGTCAGGGCCTCCTCGTACCGGCCCAAGTCCCGTAAACCGGAGGTCAGTTCGCCCAGCACGCGCGCCCGGACCAACAGCACGCGTGACAGCTCCCGCAGTGGCGTGGCCCGCAGCAGCCCAGCGCACTCCTCGTAGACGGCCACGGACTCCTCGGTTCGGCCGAGGGCGCCCAACACCAGCGCGTACGTGCGCAGCGCGCCCGGCAGACCGCCCAGCGCCCTCTCCCGACGCGTGGGGACAAGACGGCGATATGCCGCCACGCACTCCCCTGCCGGTGCCAGCGCCTCGTCGTGCCGCCCCAGGTTGAACTGCGCCTGGGCCCGAAGGTGCAGCAGGAGCGCCCGTTGTGCCGGCGACCGCCTCGCCCCTGGTACGGCCAGCGACGCCTCCATCGCCGTGCATGCTTGTTCGTAGCGGCCGACGAGGAGGAGGGCGTGGGCGTGCTGGATGAGGGTGCGGGCCAGAAGGTCGTGATGCCGCGGACGGTGGGTCGCCCCGAACACCGCGGCCGGCGCGCGTTTTCCCTCTCTTTGTGGGACAGCACAGCGGTCCAGCCCCGGGAGTTGTCTGCGCCTTGACGCATCACGCCTGACGTGCCCGGCGGTGCCGGCCCCGCCGCATGCCGCACGCGCCGTCTGGGGTAGCCGCCGGTGCCGGGGCACAGGGGCGTCGGGTGTGGGAGGCACGCTCGGGTGCCCGGCGTTTCGGGTGTGGTCCTGGGCACCGGGCCTGTCGATCACCGTGTGCCGGGCAGCTGTGCCAGGAAGTCCATGAGTGGCGGACGTAGTCGCCGACGAAGGCGTCGATGTCGTCCTGGGTGGGCCAGTGTGCTGGACCGTGCCCGGCAAGGCGACCTCCGAGTTGGGTTCTGTCCCCCACCGGCCGCCCCGCCGTGCTCGGGTGCGGGCCGGGCGGGGGATGCGGTGTGTGTGGTGTCCCGCATCCGCACGGCGCGGCGCGCGGTCGTCACCCGGCGGTGGGCGGGCCGATGACCGCGACGACGCTGCGCCACAGGGCCTTGGGGTTGGCGTAGCCGGGGAAGAGCCGCATCATCTCGTCGAAGAACTCCTCGGGCGTGCGGGTGCCCTCGTCGGCGAGTCGTTGGAAGGTGCTGAGGTAGGTTCGTGTCCGCTGGACGGCGCCTGCGTCGTCGGGTTGGGTCTTGTCCTTGTGGCCGGCCACCGCGTACGTCGGCTCCAGTGCCTCGATGGTGTCCAGCGCCCGGTACCACGCGTCGAGTCCGCCGTTGCCGGACTCGTTGAGGTACTGGTGGCAGTGGTTGTAGACCGAGTCGCCGGCGACGAAGAGGCGGATGGACGGTGCCCACAGCCCGGTTGTGCCGTCGGTGTCGGTGTGGCCGAGTTCGACCGCCTTCAGAACGTTGCCCTCCAGCTCGATGCCGTGCTCGGGGATGATCTCCGGGTGGACCTCTCCTTCGCAGACCTGACCTGGGAACCGGGCGTCCCACATTGCGCCGCGGGTTTCCTGCTGCTTCCTGATGCCCGCGGTGGCGGCTGCGGTCGAGTACACCGTCGCTCCCGGAAAGCGGTCGAGCAGCGCGGGTACGCCGAACCAGTGGTCGCCGTGGCCGTGGGTGATGTAGATCGCGGTCAGGTTCTTTTCGAAGGAGGCGATCCAGTTGCCGATCACACGGATGTGTTCGTGTGTCCACGGGGTGTCGACGAGGACGGCGTCGCGTTCACCGGTGATGAGCGTCGATGACATGGGGGATGCGACCGATGGGTGGCCGTGCGGCACCGGCGGTGTGCCGTGTTCGGGGGTCGGGTCGGCGACGTGGACGTGGAAGCGGAGGTCAGATGCCATGGTGTGTGACTTTCCTTTGGTGCCCGGTGTTCGTCAGTGGGTTGCGGCGGGCGTGAGGTGCTGGATGAACCAGTTGGTCGCTCCGCCGCCGGTCTCGTCGAAGTGGTCGACATACGCGCCGAAGTGTCCGCCGTCGTAGGTGATGAGCTTCTTGGGCTCACCGGCGCGCTCATATGCGGCCAGTGCGATGTCCGTCGGCGTCATCGTGTCGCCGGTGGCGACGATCATGAGCAGCGGCGTCGGCGCAATGCGGTCGATCCATACGCCGGGGTCGTACATCTGGGCTTTGAGAGTGGAGCGCAGCGTGACCTTGTGGTCGAAGCGCCCCAACTCCCCCAGCGGGAACTGGTTCTCGTAGGTGACCATCTCCGGGTCCTTGTAGACCGACGGCACGTTGGGGTCGGTGGTGACCAGGAGTTGACGGTCGGGTTCGGCGCCGCGCATCTGCGCGCGTTCGTCGGCGTTGAAGCGGTCCTGGAGCTGCTGTGTCGCCTCGGCACTGGGGTTGCGGCGCTTGCCCTGCTCGTAGCCGCTGATCGTCGGCACCTGGGCGACGACCGCTTTGATGCGCCGGTCGCTGCCGGCGAGCACCAGGGCGTGGCCGCCTGCGTAGCTGGAGCCGAACAGGCCGATGCGGTCGGGGTCGACGCCGGGCAGATCCTGCAGGTAGGTGATGACGCGGCGCCAGTCGAGGATCTGCCGCCACGGGTCGATGTCCTGGCGGGGCCATCCGCCGCTGAGGCCGAAGCTGCGGTGGTCGTGGATGATCGACACGAACCCGGCCTCGGCGAACCGCTCGGCGTAATGCAGCAGGCCGCCTTCGGCCAGGCCTGCGAAGCCGTGGGCGACGGTGATCGCCGGGGCGGGCGCCGTCAGGTCCGCGCGGCGCAGGACCCGGGCGTGCAGGGCGATGCCTCCTTCGGCCGGAATCCAGTGTTCTTCACGTTCGAGCGCCATCAGTCGTCGTCTCCTTGATGTGGTGCGACAGGGGCGCGGGTTGCCTGCGCCCGTGGTTGCAGCCCCCGCGCGGCAGGCGGTCGGCCGGCCCGCGGTGCGCGCCGGGCCCCGCGAGCCGGCCGGCGCCGTTCATCGGAGCGTCGCGAGAAACTCGGCAATGACGTGCGCCAGCTCCTTGGGGCGTTCCAGGTGGGGCATGTGGCCGGCGCCGCGGACCTCGGCCATGTGGAAGTCGGCGAAGCGGCCGGCGGCCTCGGCGCCCAGCGTCTTTTGGGGGAAGAAGGTGTCGTCGGTGACGACCACGAGAGTCGGGGCTGTGACGCGCGACGGCTGACGCCCCAGCGGATGTCCGCCGATCCACGAGGCCAGGGATTGCAGACTGGCGCGTTCGGTCTCCGGCGGGGTGGAGAGGATGATGCGCAGCGTCGTCGTGTCGGATGTGTTGACGGCGAGCTGGGTGCGCGCCAGCGCGGCGGTGACTCGGTCGAGTTCACGCGCGCCCGCCTTGAAGGTCTCCACGGCATCGGCGGGCAGCGGCCAGCCCGCCAGCGGTGCCGGGGTCACCAGCATCAGCCCGGCAAGAGCGTCGGACAGGTGGGTGGCCGCGAGTTCTGCGACGGGTCCTCCCATGGACTGGCCGACGATGACGATCGGCTCCTGCGGCCGCTTCAGGTGAGAGACGACCTCGACGACCTGAGAGGCGAAGTCCTCCAGCAGCCCGGCGGTGTCCTCGTCGTGGCGGCTGACCTCTTTGCGCTGGACGCTGACGATGCGCCGGCCCGCCGTGGCACCGCAGCGCAGGAGCTCGTCGATGGCCCACTGCCAGCCCAGCGCGCTGTCGCGCCAGCCGTGTGTGAAGACCAGCAGCCCGGCGTCACCGTCGCCGGCTTGGAAGTACTGGATGCCCGACGGTGTGAACTGCTGCACGAGAGCGCCGGAGGTCACAGGCCTTCACCCCGGTGGACCGGCCAGACCTCGTCCAGCGTGCCGGAGTCGGTGAGGGTCGCCTCGATGGCCACGATGCGCAGCCCGTCGCTGCGGCGAGCGATGACGAAGTGCACAGCCAGGCGCTCGATCTCCGACTCGTCAGCGCGGCGACGCGACCAGATGACGTCAATGGCGCCACCGTGCTTGTTGAAGGCCACCGCACGGCGGTCGAGCACCACGGTGTGCGTGTAGCCCGCGGCCTTCAGGCGGTCGAAGGTGACCTTGAACCATGCGGTGACCTCCTTGGCCGTGGAGGCGAGAGCGACCGGCCCGCTGTCGTCTGCGACCCAGAGCGGGGCTGCCCAGTACTCGCCGATGAAGGAGGCGTCATCCGAGGTCTCCACGGCCGTGACCCACCGCGGCAGGTAGCACCCGAAGAACCAGTTGGTGATCTCGCTGTACGTCTCGTCGAGTTCGAGCCGGGTAGACGATGGCGCCATCGCTGCACCTCTCCATGGATGGACGAGCCGGCCGCCGCGGACGCGGCAGGCCAGCATCACACTCAAATACAGACATAAGTGTAAAATATTTACCTCTTACCGCAAAGGGGTGAATTTGCTCTGGTGAACGGACCGTCCCCCTCCGCGCACCGGGCGCAGCCGGCCAGGTCGAGCCGGCTTCCGGTTCCCCGGCGCTCTCAGTCCTCCGCGCGGGGCCTCGTGGACCCGGAGGGAGACCACTCGGCGGTGTCGATGGGTGACCACTGTGTCGCACGGCCGTCGAGACGGGCGGCACGTCGGCTCTCGTGGACCTCGAGCACGTCCTGGTCCAGCGGGGTGGTGAAGACGTTGTCCACGAGGGTGTATTCGCCCGCCAGGCGGGCCACGACCGGCAGAGCCGCCGTGTCGATGCGCCCGCGCTCGAGATAGAGATCGTCCCTGACGTGGAACCGTACAACCTCGCCCCATACGACGTGGTCATTCAGGTCGCCGACGGGAATGATGCGGTTCACCACGCACTCGAAGGAGATCGGCGCCTGCTTGATCCGGGGTGCCCTGACCACCTCGCTGGGTGCCTTCTCCAGGCCGAGCGCGGTGAATTCGTCCACCTCGGAGTCGAATTCGTAGGCAGAACGGTGCAGTTGGTCGGCCAGCGGGAGGACCGCGAGGTTCGTCACGAACTCGCCGGTGTCCTGGATGTTGACGAAGGTGTCCTTCAGTGTCACCCCGTCCGACCGCGGTTGCAGGGAGATCGAGACGATGGGCGGCTTGCGTCCCACCGCCGTGAAGAAGGAGATCGGCGCGAGGTTGGCGGTACCGTCCGTGGAGACGGTACTGACCCATGCGATCGCGCGGGGAAGGATGCTCCCGATCAGGAGCTTGTAGGCATGTGCAGCATCCAGGCCACGTCCGTCGATGATCACGTGAGAGCTCCTCACCGTTGTGTCCATGAGTCGGGCACGGCCGGTGAGATCACCGACGCACCCCTCCTCGCAAAATAACCTTGAACTTTTTATTTCTGTCTAGCGGGGGTGTGGACGCATCAAAGACCACACACCCGCCTCAACGGCCGGCTCCGTGCCGCTGCGAGCGTGTCCTCGCCGGCCCGCGGACGCCGATCAGCTGTGGACTTCGGCGTTCACAGCGCAGGATCAGGGCCGGGGATGCCGTTTGTGCAGGCCGGGTCGCCGGAGCCGACGGGTCACCCCTTGACACTCCGGGCCGAGCCCCACAACGCCCCCTGGTTGACCCGGCCGGGATGCAGTTCCACCATGCCGCGGTAGAGGTCGAGAGCGGTCGTGGTGCGCTCCGCCACCGCTTCGAAATCGTGGATGTACTGCCGGGTCTCGGCGATCGTCTTCGGATCGTCGGGGCGGTCGGGACTCTTGTGTCCCGCGATCACCACTTCGGGATCGAGCGCGGCGACGGTGTCCAGCGCACGCAGCCAGGACCGGCGGCCCTCGGCGGGTGATTCGGCCAGGTAGAGGTGCACATCGTTGTACACGGCGTCACCGGCCACCACCAGGCCGATCGACGGCACATGCAGGCAGGTGGTGTCATCGGTGTCCGTGTGGCCGAGTCCCACGACGACGAGGTCGCGGCCCTCCAGCTCCAGACGGTCGCCGGCCAGCGGCTCCGCGGCTACGAGCCTGTCCGGGATCTGACCGGGGAAGCGCTTGTCCCAGAACGACGCGGCGAACTCCGGCGCCATCTGACTCTTCATCTGCTCCACCACAGCCGGCGTCGCGACCGCGCGCGCCCCCGGGAAACGCTCGAGAAGGGTGCCCAGCCCGAACCAGTGGTCACCGTGCCCGTGGGTCACGAACACGGTGGTGAGGTTCTTGCCGCTCGCCGCGACCCAGTCGGCCAGCCGGCCGGCCTGCTCGACAGTCATCAGCGCATCGACCAGGACCGCGTCGCGTTCGCCCGTGATCAGCGTGGCCGTGATGGGCGACCACATGCGGCGCGGGAGATCGGGGGGCACGTCTGCGATCTCGGTGGGGATCGAGGGCGCGACGTGGACACTCCAGTCCAGCGATGCTCCCGGCATGAACGTCTCCTTGGGGCTCTGAGGTAGCCGCAAGAGATCCGACCGACCAGCCAGGGTGATTCCAGCTTGCCCGGTTAGTCCCTTTTCTTCAGCCGAAGGTACCCACACCAATCGACATAGCAAATAGCGATATACCTATGTCACAGTTGTTATCAAACAGCTCATCGAATCGGCCCAACGACGGCATCGACCCACCCGGGCGTGGCCCGCTCACGGAAGAAGTCGCACGACCACGCCGCCCGCCACCCCCCGCACCCAGACGTCCACCCAGGCGCCGGCACGGCCGCCCCTGCAGCACCTGCCCGCTCCTCACATCGCGGGCTCGGTGATGCTCTGCTCGACCCAGACGGTCTTGCCGTCGTCGGTGTAGCGGGTTCCCCAGCGTTCGGAGAGCCGGGCGGCCAGGAGCAGTCCCCGGCCGCCCTCGTCGGTGGTGCGGGCGTGGCGCAGCCGGGGGGAGGTGCTGCTGCCGTCGGAGACCTCGCAGGTCAGCACATGGCTGCGGATGAGGCGCAATCTCACGGGGGGTTTGGCGTAGCGGATGGCGTTGGTGACGAGTTCGCTGGCGATGAGTTCGGTGGTGAACGTCGTCTGGCTCATGTCCCATGTCGTGAGCTGCCGGGTGACAAGGGACCGGGCGGTGGAGACCACGGACGGGTCGCAGGGCAGGTCCCACGAGACGACCCGGGCGGGGCTGAGTGTGCGGGTGCGGGCGACCTGGACGGCGGCGTCTTCGCGGGGGCGGGCCGGGATGAGTGCGTCGGTCAGCATGCTGCATGCCTGGCGCACGGGCCCGGTGTAACCGGCGAGGAGGCCGGCTGCGCGCGCACGGGTGTGCTCCTCGGGCTGTTCCTGGAAGAGGCCGGGGGTGTACAGGGCGATCATCGAGTTGTCGGGGAGGTCGATGTCGAGCTTCTCGAAGGGCCCGTCGGAGCGGCACAGGGGGGCGCTGGTGGGTTGGTGCAGGGGGGCGGTGGTGCCGTCCGGGTGCACGATCACGGGCCAGGGGTGGCCGGCGCTGGACAGGGAGCAGTGCTGCGCCACGGGGTCGTAGATCAGGTAGAGGCATGTTGCGCCGGCTTCGTTTCCGTCGGTGTCCCGTGCCGGTCGTGGTCTGTCCGTTCGGTGGTCGTCGTCCTTGCCGATCCGGCGTGCCAGGTCGTCGAGCCGGGCGAGCAGTTCGTCCGGTTCCAGGTCCAGGTCCGACAGTGTGTGCACCGCCGCGCGCAGCCGTCCCGCGGCTGCGGCGGTCTGCAGACCGTGGCCCGGCACCCGGCCGGCGACGAGGGCCACGCGGGCTCCGGACAGGGGTACGGCGTCGACCCAGTCGCCGCCGGAGCCCGCTTGTATGTAGGCGTGCGCCACATCCAGGGTGTGTTCGGGCGGCAGGCCGTCCGGGCGCAGGGCGTGCTGCAGTGCGGCCAGGGAATTGCGCTCGCGCAGGTATCGGCGGGTGTTGTCCAGGCATGCGGCGGTGCGCAGGGCGAGTTCCGCGGCCAGGGTCAGGTCGTCCCGTTCGAAGGGCCTGCGCTCTTGGAAGCGGCAGAACGTGGCAAGTCCGAGGGCTCGGTTCTGGGCGATGAGGGGGACGAGCATCACGGAGTGGACCTTTTGCCGGTGCGCGGGCAGGCCGGCCAGTGCCCGGCGTCCGGCGGCGCTGAGCGGGTTAAGGATGCGCGGCTCGAGGTCGGCGAGGGCCTCGGCGGCACTCACCGGTGGCAGGGTGGTGTCCGGGCCGCCGGCCGCTGCAAGGTCCTTGTCGTCCTGGGTGCGGCAGGCCGCGCGGCGCAGCACGGTGTCGGGTCGTACGGGGCCGGGTTCGAGGTCTTCTCCGGCCAGTACCGGCTCCAGCACTTCCACCGCCATGCTGTCGGCCAGCCCCGGCACGGACACCTCCGCCAGACCCCGGGCGGTGTCGAGCACGTCGAGGGTGGATCCGATCCGTGTGCCGGCCAGCGCCAGCACGTTCAGCCGCTCCTGTGCCTGGTCGCGGGCGGTGACGTCGATGGTGGCGTCGGCGATGCCCAGCAGCCGGCCGCGATCGTCCTCCAGCGGGAAGACGGAGGCGGAATAGACGTGCTCATGATCGGGGTCTCCTGGGGGGTGCATCCGCTTCTCGATGGCGATCGCCGGCTGCCTGGTGACCCGGACCTGCTCCATCACGTGCTCCACGGTCTCCACGGCGAAGCCCGGCCATACCTCGGTGGGCCGTTTGCCGACGGCTTGTGCGACCGAGGTGTTCTCCATGCCTTCGGCTGCGGGGTTGAACCGGATGATCCGCAGGTCGGGGTCGAGGAGGTACAGGCCTACGGGCGAGACCGTGAAGAGGGTCTCCAGGAGGGCGTGGTCGAGTTCCGCCGTCGGGCTTGCCTCTTCGGCGGGGGCGAGCGTCACCTCCCACCGTGTTCGGGCACCACCCGTGCGTTCGGGCCGGACGTCCAGCCGGCAGGGCACGACGGCACCATTGGCGTGCCGCAGCCGGACGGCGAAGGTGTCATCGGCTGCATACGGGGGCGGCGGAGGTCCGGCATCGGCCAGCAGGTCCGCGGCGGGGCGCCCCAGCACCGCATGCGCAGCATGGCCCAGCAGCCGCTGGGCCGCGGGGCTCCAACCGGCCACCGCGCCCCTGTGGTCGACGAGGATGCGGGCCGCCTGGTCCTCTGTCTGCACCACCTCGTGGTGGCCGCCGCGCTCGGTGGCATGAGATGCACCCATAGTCATCAGCTTCCAGTCGCCTCAGAACTCGGTACGCCCCCAGTGTCCTCCGCGCCGGGCACTGGCGACATCGCAGCCACATCGTGGCCCCGAACGCCTCGCGGTGCGCGTCCTGCGTCGGCCGAGGAAGTCAGGGACGGGAAAAGGGAGTCAGGAACGGGAAAGAGGGTGTGCCATTTCGACCACGCCCGCGTCCGAAGAGGCCTCGACGGTTCAACGGTCCCGTGCCAGGCACCACTGGACATGCCTTCTGTGCGCGGGCCGGGCCGGGCCGGCCTCACCCACAGGTCCTCTGTTGAATCCTCCCCCAGTTGAGGCA
>NZ_JAYWVC010000213.1:0-13260 GCF_036281785.1 Streptomyces chiangmaiensis
CTCCGCGGCCGGCCCGCCCGTCGCGTCGTGGGGCAGCAGGTGGCGCTGCAGGGCCAGGGCCGCGGAGCGTTCCCGCGCGTACTGGCGGGCGTTGTCCAGGGACAGCGCGGCCCGGCCGACGAGTTCCTCGGCCAGGAGCAGATCGTCCGCATCGAACGGCCTGGGGTCCTGCGTACGCGTGAACGCCGCCACGCCCAGTAGTGCACCCCGCGCATGGATCGGCACGATCATCAAGGAGTGCATCCCGGTCTCACGCATCCTCTTGGCGCGCATGGGGTCCCGGTCCAGCCATGCGGCGGACGTGGTGTCCACCACCGGGTACAGGCGCGATCCGCCGGACATGGCGGCGGTGTAGCACGACATCGGCGGGGCCGGAACCGGCTCTCCCCGGGCGAACAGGGACTCCGGCGCTCCCGGGTGGATCGAGGCCAGGCCCGCACGGCGGAAGACGGGGTCACGTCGCCTGTCCGGGCCGAGAAGGGTCCACGGCTCTTCGCCCAGCAGGACCGGGTCCGCCAGGTCGACGGTGGTGTAGTCCGTGAGGAACGGCACGGCGATGTCCGCCAGTTCCTGCCCGGTCCGCATGATGTTTAGGGAGGTTCCGATGCGCTTGCCGGCCTCGTCCAGGATCGCCCGACACTCGTGCGCACGGCCGTTGCCGGTGACGCCCGCATCGGCGGTGCACACGCCCAGCGCACGGCCCTGTGCGTCGTCGAGGCGGAGGAAGGAGGCTGTCGAGGTGGGCTCGTGGTGCGCACTCGCCCCCAGGAAACCCTGATGGTCCGCGTTGATCAGCAGGTCGCCGCTGTCCAGCAGCTGGTGTGTCACTGCCTCGAGCGATTCGGCCTCCGTGCCCTGGATGTCGTTCACCCAGATGCAACGCAGCCGGGTGTCGCGTATCTCGACGCCGATCGGCGGGCGGCGCGGAGGAGGAGGTGCAGCCGAGGGCCGCTCCGACGTGGTCGTCCCCTTCGCGCTCGAGGAGGGGATCAGGGCTTCGTCGGTCGCCGAGACGAGCCATTGGGCTCGGCCGTCCCGGCCGGCCAGCGACTGAGCGCACAGGCGCACGTCGATCCTGCGACCGTCGCGGTGACGGACCTGCGCGACGTCGGACCAGCGCCCCCGGAGACCGCTCTGCTCCCCAACCACCGAAGCCTTCGCCCGGGCGTCAGCAGTCGTCAGGAGGATGCCGGCGGACTGCCCGACCACCTCGGCTGCCGAGTACCCGACGAGCCGCTGGGCGGATTGCGACCATCCGACCACCCTTCCCTCCGCGTAGAGCAGAGCCATCGCCGCGCCCGGCTCGGCGACGGTCTTCTGCGCTTCGGTCCTTGCCGTTTGTGTGGAACTGCCCACGGTTCATTCCTTCTGTGTCCCCCTCGGTACGGTTCCCCAGTGCTCGGCCATGTGGTGTGTGCCGGTAGGTCCGGTCGGGGAGGGATCGAGCACCGCGGTCACGACGGGCCGGAGCCCTTGCACCGCGTCTCATCCGCGATTGCGACGCCGGCCTCGGGTCGTCGGACATGCCCGGTCGTTCGGACGCCGCTTCCGCCCGGACCGCCGGACTCAGGAGGCAGCAGCCGCACCACGCGGTTCGCCGGTCGCCCCTACGCCTGTTGCCGCAGAGGCGGTGGCCGGTCGTCGAGTGCGTCGTGGCTCGGGACCGGCCGGCGCGTCAATGCGGCCCATCCGCGACGCGTGGATCTTGACCAGGTCCAGCCCGGCGGGCTGGGGGGCCCTGGCCCGCCGCCGTGCCCAGACGGATCACGGCCTCGAAGGCCTCCGGGGCCGAGTCGCGCCCAGTCCGGACGCGGTGCCTGCTCCGGAAGGCGTTCCAGGTTCCCGGCTGTTTCGCTGGTGTTCATGACCGCAAGGCTATGCAGTCGGCTGCACCGGAGTGTGGTCCAATTTCATGACATATCCGCGGGACAATTCTGCGGGCTGGTCGTGCAGTGTCGGGTTCGAGTCGGGGCTGGGCCGCCCCGCATTCATGCCCCGCATGAGCATGAATCCTATGGACGATGAGACACGTGTGCGGCGGCGCCGGGTCTGTGTGAAGGTCCTGCTTCCACCGTGCCCTGGCGGCGACGGAGTGGGCATGCCGCAGGGACCAGGTCAGGCCGCGGCTTCCCTCGTCGCCGGGAGGTGCTCGGCGTCGCGCCGGAGCATCGCACGTCGCTCTCTCTCCGTGGTCCCGCCCCAGATCCCTTCCACACGGCTGCCCAGGGCCCAGTCCAGGCATTGCGCCCTGACGGAGCAGCGCAGGCACACGGCCTTCGCAGCGTCGATCTGTGCCGATCCCAGGCCGCTGCTGCTGATGGGGAAGAACAACTCAGGATCTTCCCCACGGCAAGCCGCGTCATCGCGCCAATTCATGAAAACCTCCCCATACGAACAGGCCGGCTGTGCCATGAACCCTGGTGGCGGAACCGGGCGCCGCGGTGGCCCTGTCCGGCCGGGGCGCGCTCGGCGTGGCGATCGAAGCCCTGCCGCCCGAAGAAAATCTTGAGGTTCCCGTAGAGGTGTGCAGCACAAGGAATCCGAGCAGGATGCAGCCGGGCGCGGCCATCACGGTCTTTTTCCCTATGGACCTGTCCCATGCGGTCCGACCTCCCGCGTGCCGCGGTTTCGAGCGGACGGTGAGTGCCATGTCTGGAATGCTACGAACGACGGAACGGTAACGTCCAAGACGCATATTCGAAGGCGATGATAGGGGTTATCTATGATCGCCATGAGGCGAGACTATGGCGAAGAAGTTCATTGCTTGCATCGCCGGCGGTCGGTCAGTCCCTTCCCTAGGGATAAGACGGCGCAGCAGGCTCGAATGTGACGTGCTGAACCGTGATATCCGTCACGATGTGTTCCACCCGTGCAGTTTGTCCGGGTTGAGGATGAGCCAGGCGTGGGTGATCCGGCGGCCCTGCGTATTCAGGCTGATCGCCGCAGGGACGTCGCGGCCGCACCTCACCACCGGTCCGGCCCGACCGTTCAAGCTCTCCTCGGCGAGGGTGACGTCGGCACTCGGAGTCGGCAACGTGGCACGACTTCGGGTCACGCCCGGTGCTCCGCTGACCGGAAGTTCCGGTGTCCGGATCTTCCCGTCCCCGGCGCAGCCGAAGAAATCGTAGGCGAGGTGAGGAAGATATATCCGCTCTTCGAGCAGATCGGATATGGGTGCGACGCTTGGGCGGTTGTTCACCTGTCTCCACTTTCTCTTGGTTTCCGTATTTCCATCGGCGACGCATGCCCAGAGGGTCTGCGCGGAGGTGAGCGAGAATTCCGGCCTGACAAAGCAGCCGAAAGCCGAACGCGCAGGACGTGTCCTTTGCGTATTCGGTACGACGAGGATGCCTCGAACGGCGTCCATGAACGGCAGCGCGGTGCTGCGGCGCGTCCGTAGGGAAAGACGAGTGGAAAAGGCGGCGGCTCCTGCCGCCGGTGGCCGTGCACGGCAGCATCTCGGCCGCGGCAATCCCGGTTTGCGGCATCACCCTGCAGAGGGTGTCCAATGCGCCGGCCCACGCGCTGTCGTACCGGGCCGAGCGCGTGTCCTGGGTGCAGGTGGACGATCTCAGGGGCGCGGACACGTTCGCCTACGACGGCGAGGTCCAGCCGGCCACCGATGCGCTGCGGCTGGAGAAGCGGCGCGACGCACTCGTCGTGTACCGGCCCGCCGTTCCAGGGGGCGAGATCGCCCAGCAGGCACGCCTCGCCGCCGCTGTCGCCCGTCACCGGAACAGCGAGAGGGGCTGCCGTCTTCCTGCGGACGGCGGCCCCTCGGCCTCTGCGGACTGATCACATGTGGACGACCAGGGCATTCTCGGACCCGGGCTGCCGCGTGCCACGGCGGTAGAGCAGGAACGCGAGGACCGCACCCACGGCGAACAGGCCCGCCGGTCACCAGACATCAGCGGTGCGCTTGAGTATTCCTTGACAGGAATATAACCGTGAGGGCATATTGACGACCGTGTCCGATGCCTCCTTGTGGAACGCACTCACCGACCCCCACCGACGGGCCATCGTCGCTCTGCTCCTGGAGCGGCCGCGGCCCGTCGGTGAGATCGTCGAGGCGTGCGGTCTGAGCCAGCCGAGCACGTCCAAGCACCTCAAGGTGCTGCGCGACGCGGGCCTGGTGCGCGTTCGACAGGACGCGCAGCGCCGGGTGTATGCGCTCGACCCGGCCCCGATCGCCGCGCTCGACGCCTGGCTCGCCCCCTACCGCACGCTCTGGAACAGCAGCCTGGACGAGCTGGGGCGGCGCCTCGACGAGACGTCGGACGACAACGACGACCCCTCAGCGAAGGACTGATCCGCCATGGCCGCCGAACTCACCGGCACCTACGTCACCCTCGACGACGGCCGCCCCGCCGTCCGCTTCAGCCGTGTCTACGACCACCCCATCGACCGTGTCTGGCGGTTCGTCACCGACCCCGACGAACTCGCCCAGTGGTTCCCCTCCCGCGCCGAGTTCGATCTGCGCCCCGGCGGCGCCGTCGCCTTCAGCGGGGACCCGAACATGCCCGAGTCGACGGGCACGGTGGTGGCGGTGGACGCGCCCCGGCACCTTTCCTTCGAGTGGGGCGGCGACGAACTGCGCTTCGACCTGGAGGCGGTCGAGGACAAGCGCACCCGCTTCACCCTCACCAACGTGCTGGGCCGGCGGAACACGGCCGCCCGCAACGGCGCCGGCTGGGAGGTGTGCCTCTCCGCCCTGGACGCCATGGCGCGCGGGGAGCGCTTCGAGGGCCCGCACGCCGGAGTCAGCAGCCCATGGAAGGAGTTCTACGAGGGCTATGTCGAGGCGGGGATCCCCTCGGGCGCGCCCATCCCGGGCGTCGACGCCTGACGGCTCACGCCATCTGACGGCGCACCAGTTCATGCAGCCGCCCCGACGTGTCCGCGAGCAGCTGCGCCGGCGGGCCCTGCTGGGCGACCCTGCCGTCCTCCATCACGATGACCCGGTCCGCGTCCAGCACCGTGGACAGACGGTGGGCGATCACGATGCGGGTGGCGTTCAGAGCGCGGGTGGACTCGATGACCTTGCGCTGGGTCTCGTTGTCCAACGCGCTCGTCGCCTCGTCGAAGAACAGGATGCGGGGCCGGCGGATCAGTGCCTGCGCGATCATCAGTCGCTGGCGCTGGCCGCCGGAGATCGCGCCGTTGCCCTGGACGATGGTGTGCAGCCCCATCGGCATCCGCTTGATGTCCTCGGCGAGGCCCGCCATCTCCGCGGCCGCCATCGCCTCCTCCGGCGTGTAGGGCTCGGTGCCGCAGATCACGTCCAGGATCGAACCGGTGAACGGCTGCGCGTGCTGGAGCACCACTCCGCACTGGCGACGCACCGCCGACTGGTCCAGCGCCGCGAGGTCCTGCCCGTCGTACAGCACGCTGCCCGAGACCGGCTTGTCGAAGCCGATCAACAGGCGCAGCAGCGTGGACTTGCCGCAGCCGCTCGGGCCCACGATCGCGACGAACTCACCCGGCCTCACCGAGAAGGAGACGTCGTCGAGGACGAGCGGGCCGTCGTCGGAGTACCGGAACGAGAGCCTGCGCGCCTCGACAGCGCCCGACAGCAGCCCGGGGCGTGTGCTCGCCGTGCGCACTTCCGGTGTGGCGTCGAGCACCGGTTTGATCTCCTCGAACAACGGCAGGGCAGCCACCACCGAGACGAATGCGCCGGTCAGCTGGGTGACCGAGGTCAGCAACATGGTCACCGAGGTGGTGAAGGTGAGGAAGCCGGCGGCCGACAGAGCTCCCTTGGCCGGGCCGGCGAGCAGCATGAACAGCAGCAGCGAGCACAACGGCAGATAGACGGCGCCCATCACGGTGGTGAGGTTCTTGATCCGGCCCACCTTCTGCTGCAGTTCGCGGCTGCGCGCGAACTCCCGCGCCCAGGCGGCGTACGCGTAGTTCTCGGCCGCCGCGACGCGGAGCTTCGGCAGGCCGCGCAGGGTCTGGAACGCCTGGTTGTTCAGCTTGTTGGTGAGCCGCACCAGCCGCCGCTGCCAGCGCACCTGCCACAGCCCGAGCCCCAGGAACACGGCTGTGATGACGACCAGCATGCCGATCGCGGCCAGGGCCATGGGCACGCTGTACCAGAACAGCAGCGCGAGGTTCATGGCGCCCACGGTCACCGACTGGGCGACCACTGGACCGACCCCCGCGAGCAGCCGGCGGATGGCGCTGATGCCCATCGCCGCGCTGGCCAGCTCACCGGTGGAGCGCTCGGTGAAGAACTTCGTCGGCAGCCGCAGCAGGCGGTCCCAGACCGCGGGTTGCAGCGTCGCCTCGATCCGGCCCTCCATGCGCAGAATGGTCAGGTTCTCCAGCAGCATGAACGCCGCCGCCACCACGGCGGTGACCATCAGGGCGAGGCAGACCTTGACGATCAGCCCCTCCTGCGCCCGCGGCACGAACTCGCCGAGCACCTTGCCGGTGGCGATGGGCACCAGCGCGCCGATGGCGACGGTGACCAGACCGCTGAGCAGGAGGGCCGACAGATCGCCCCGTGTGCCCCACACGCTGAAGCGCAGCAGCCGGAGCGGGTTCAGCCGCCGCTCGGGGAGCGGACGGTAGAACATCACGCCCCGCGGCTCGAACTCCGCCGCGTTCGCCTTCTCGATCGGTGTCTCGCGCCCGGACGACGGCTGGACGGCGACATAACCGCCGCGCCGCCACAGCAGTGCGACGGGCGCGCCGGACAGGGCCCGGTGACTTACCAGCGGACCGACGTCCTCGTGCCACCAGCGTCCGTCGAGCCGGATCGGACGGGTGCGGACACGGGAGGCCAGCGCGATGCGCTCGACGGGGTCGAGCCGGTCGCTCTCCGTGCCGCTCTGCGCGGGCTCGGCGAGCGTGATCCCGGCGGCGCGCGCCACCAGTCTGCAGGCCGCGTACGTGGCGTCGGCGTCGGCCGCCGTCGTGTTCTTCGCCGACGACTTGCCGATCGAGGCGAGCAGTGTCCGGTCGGCCTGAGCGCGCACCGCCTCGCCCGCCTTGATGCCCGCGGCCGTACGGCTCTCGTGGGTGCGCTCCAGTTGCTCGATCCACCGGTCGAGGGTGGCGAGGAGGCGGTACTGCTGGTCGACCATGCCCTGCCAGACGGCGGGGTCCATCAACAGGTCGGCCGCGGCCTCCGCCCCGTACACGGAGCCGTACTGGACGCTGCCGGGCGGGACCTGCATCCAGAACACGTCGTCGTCGGTGAAGTCGGCGGCCCGTTCGGTGGCCATCGGCGCCTGGAAGAGGATCGACAGGCTCCGGCCGACGCCCAGGGCCAGCGCGTACTCCAGCGGGCTCGTCGTCGGGGGCACGTACTGGGGGTTGCCGTACTCGTCGTACGACCACGTCTGGGTGTCGACGGGCTGGTACAGCTCGCGCAGTTGGATACGGCGAACCAGGCAGTCGCGCACGGGCCGGGCGACCAGGGTGTGCTGCGGGCCCGGGACCGGGCCCAGCAGCAAGGAGCCCGCCTCGAGACGGCCGAGGTGATGCCAGTGGCCCTGTACCGCCGCGTCCACGGCGAACAGGTCGAGCGCGCCGGAGGCGACCAGCCAGAGCACCTGGGGGCCCTCCAGGTCGAGACGGCCCATCCCGGAGCAGTCGACCGGGGCTCCCATCTGGCCGAGGGCATTGAGGACGAGGTCGCCCTCGTGAACCGCCGTCATCTCACCGCTCCCTGACCAGATCGGCGTAGGCCCCGCCGGACGCCACCAGGGCGTCGTGCCGCCCGCGTTCCACGATCGTGCCGTGCTGGAGCACGACGATCTCGTCGCTGTCGCGCACCGTGCTCAGCCGGTGCGCGATCACCACGCAGGCGCAGCCGCGCTTGCGCAGGTTGTCGATCACGATCTGCTCGGTCTCCGCGTCCAGGGCGCTGGTCACCTCGTCGAGCACCAGGATGCTGGGGTCGCGCACCAACGCCCGTGCGATCTCCAGTCGTTGGCGCTGGCCGCCGGAGAAGTTCCGCCCGTCCTGCTCGACCCGGCTGTGGATGCCGCCCGGGCGCCGCATGACGACGTCGTACAGGGCCGCGTCCCGCAGCGCGGAGATCACCGCGTCGTCCGGGATCGACGGGTCCCACAGCGCCACGTTGTCGCGGACCGTGCCCTCGAAGAGGAAGACGTCCTGGTCGACGAAGGAGACCGAGGCGGCGAGCGCGCCGCGCGGGATGTCCTCCAGGCGCTGCCCGTCGATGCGGATCTCGCCCTCCCACGGGGAGTACAGACCGGAGATCAGCCGGGACACCGTGGACTTGCCGCTGCCCGAGCCGCCGACCAGCGCCACCTGCTGGCCCGGCCCGACCGTCAGGCTGAAGCCGCTCAGCAACGGCTTGTCCAGCGGGCTGTAGCCGAACGTGATGTCGTCCAGCTCCACATGGCCGTGCAGCCGGCGGGTCGACTCCCCGGAGCCGGAGCGGCCGTAGAGCGGATCGGCCTGGAAGTTCTCCACGTCCTTCAGACGCGCCACGTCCGCCGCGAAGTCCTGGATGCGGCCCGCGACCCCGTTGAGGCGGGTGATCGGCGCGGTGAACCGGGTCACCAGGGCCTGGAAGGCCACCAGCAGGCCCACCGAGATATGGCCTTCGACCGCCCGCAGACCGCCGATCCACAGGATCAGCGCGCTGTTCAGCGTGGCGAGCGTCGGCGCCACCACTCCCAGCCAGGCGCTGGGCACGCCGAGCCGCTGCTGCTCCTCGAGTGTGGTGGCGTGCTGGCCGGCCCACTTGCGGAAGTATCCGTCCTCACCGCCCGTCGCCTTCATCGTCTCGATCAGCTGCAGACCGGTGTACGCGGTGTTGGTGAGCCGGGCGCTGTCCGCGCGCAGCTTCGCCGTGCGTGTCGCGCGCAGCCGTATGACGACCCGCATCGCCACCACGTTGAGCAGCGCCACACCGATGCCGACGAACGTCAGCTGGGGATCGTACGTGTACAGCAGCACCGCGTAGAGCACGACGACGACGGCGTCCACACCGGCCGCCGCGAGGTCGCGGGCCAGGGTCTCGGCGACCGCGTCGTTCGACTGGAGCCGTTGCACCAGGTCGGCGGGGCTGCGCTGGGCGAAGAACGTCACCGGCAGCCGCAGCAGATGCCGCAGGAAGCGGGCGCTGGAGAGCGTCGAGGAGATGATCCGCCCGCGCAGCAGGTTCGCCTGCTGCAGCCAGGTCAGCACGATGGTGAGCACCACGCACGCGGCCATCGACGTGAAGAGGACGCCCAGCAGCGAGGTCTGCCCGCCGATGAGGAACATGTCGATGTACGTGCGGCTGAGCGCGGGCAGCGCGGCACCGACCGCCACCAGGAGGAGGCTCGCCAGGACCGCGGCCGGCATCGTGCCCGAAGTGCCGCGCAGCCGTGCGGGCATGGCGCCCAGGATGCCGGGCCTGCGGCCGCCCTTGGTGAAGTCCTCACCCGGCTCCATGACCAGGACGACCCCGGTGAAGCTCGTGTCGAAGTCCTCCATCGGCACGAACCGGCGCCCCTTGCCGGGGTCGTTGATGTACACGCCCCGGCGGCCGAAGCGCCGGCCCATGCCGTCGTAGACGACGTAGTGGTTGAACTCCCAGAACAGGATCGCGGGCGCCTTGACCTCGGCGAGCGCGGCCGTGTCCATCTGCATGCCCTTGGCCGTCAGGCCGTAACCGCGCGCCGCCTTCAGCAGATTGCTGGCGCGCGAGCCGTCGCGGGAGACACCGCAGGCGATGCGCAGCTCCTCGAGCGGGATGTGCCGGCCGTAGTGACCGAGCACCATCGCCAAGGAGGCGGCGCCGCACTCGACGGCCTCCATCTGCAGCACGGTGGGCGTGCGCACGGTCTTCTGGCGGCCCTTGGGCACGGTGCGCTTCGGCGGCGCGGCACGGCGTCTGCCCCGTACCGGGGGCAATGTGTCCTGGGGAGCGGTCACGGCAGGAGCCAATCGACGGGACGCTGATCGGCCAGGCGGATCGAACCAGTGGCCAGGGTCATGGAGGTGAGGGCGAACGGCGGCCCGTCCGCCGAGGACCACGTGTAGCCGCTCTTCGTGCGCCTCGACGGGTCGAGGCGCACAAGGACGGCCACCGGTCGGCCCCTTTTGGTGAACTGCTCGCCCAGCTGGCTGTCCCCGAGGAACGCGGCGATCTGCTGCGCCGACTGGGCCGTGCGGTCCACGGACCGCACATGGCCACGCAGCACACCGTACGACTGGGCGGGCACCGACTGGACGGTGAGGTCGACGGAGGCGCCGGCGGGGATGGAGGCGGCGTTCTCGGCGGGGACATACACCGTCGCGTACAGGGGATCGGAGGCGTGCGCGACCTTCTCCACGGCGGCGACGTTGGTTCCGGTCTGGATGATCTGGCCGATGGTGGCGGCAAGTCCGGTGATGCGGCCGGCGGCGACCGTGCGCACCAGCGTGTCGCCCTGGCCCGTGCGTACCTGGAGGACCGGAGCGTCGGCCGGGAGCCTCTCGCCCTCCTTGGCCAGGACCGCGGTGACCTGCCCTGCCACGGGGCTCTGGAGGATGTAACTGCCTTCACCGTGTGTGAGGACGGCGGGTGCGCTGACCGTGGAGGGCACGGAACCGGTGACCGCCCACACGGACGCGGCGGCCATGGCGATCACCGTGACGCTCAGTACGAGCCAGCCCTGGGGGCGTGCGAAGCGCACCGGGAGATCCAGCTCTTCGGGCGACTGCAGCTTGGCGAGGGCCTGTTGGCGGAACTGCACGGAACTTCCCTCACCTGTCGGAGAGATTTACGGCATCCGAGAGTCCCGGAACCGGGATACGGTTCCGGGACTCCACGGCACACAAGTGCGATCAGAGGCCGGCGACCAGGCCGGTGACCGGGGCGGTGTTCAGGCCCGTGACACCCTCGACGGTGCCGACAGCCGTGCCGAGCAGGCCGGAAACCGGGGCGACGCTGTCCACCAGGCCGGTGACGGTGCCAACGGCGTTCAGCTGCAGACCACCGGACACGGCGTCGAGCTCGGCGTCCGAGATCTCGGCGGTCGCAACCTGGGGGGTGGAGTTCATGTGGGAACTTCCCTTCATATGGGTACTCATAAGGGGAGAGCGGCCGACCTCTGGGGACAGACGGACGGCCGCGGGTCCGCGGGGGCGTGGCACCCGTAGCCGGGCTCTTCGGCGGCCCCGCGGTGCAATGGATCAAAGCACGCCGGTGCACGCCGATTCCACTCAACCACCGCTCTCACCAGGGCAATTGGGGGCCCGCGTCGGCGATCCGTGCAGGCTTGCGCACGTCTTGGCGGCGACTTCTTCACATGCTGCGCGGCTTCACCGCAAGAAGGTCCCTTGTCGTCCCGGGACCGAATGGGACAGTCCGCTCCAATGGCGCGGCCCCCGGCGCGCGAGTGTGCAGATCCCTGGTGCGCGGTGACTTGCTTGCGCATTGACTGTGCAGATTCCCTGAAACTTGGATTCGGCCCAGCGTCGGAAACCCACGGTCATCGGCTGGTGGCGCCCCGTGTTCGGAGTGCGCCCGGGGCGATGACTGTCGGCGCACTCAGCCGAGCAGCGCGTACACCGTGCTCGCCCGCGCCGCGATCTCCTTCGAACCCTCCGCGGTCATGGTGATGTCGGCGAAGGCCATGCGGCGGCCGAGCTTGCCGAGGACCGCCTCGACCAGGACGTCCGCGTCCATGACCGCGCGCTGGAAACTGGTGGACTGCTGGACCGTGGTCATCGGCACGAAGCCGCCGCGCGCCGCCGACACGGCGATGACGGTCGCCGTGTCGGCCGCCGCCATCAGCGCCTGCCCCGAAATACCCCCGCCCTCCCGGGCGAGCCGGGTGGACCACGGCAGGCGCAGGACGGCCCGCCGGTCGTCCAGCTCCACGACCGTCAGGCCCAGTTCGAGCACCCAGGGGGCGAAGTTGTCGGAGAGGAGCTTGTCGGCCTCGGCTGGTGTCATGCGTGATTCCTTCCCGACGCTGCGCTCCGTCAGTCGCGTTCGCCACCCATTGCACGCTTTCGCATACGCCAACTCAGCCAGTTGCCAGGAGGGTTGAACGCCTGATGTGACGCGTGCGTATCAACTGGCATCCAGGCGCCCCAGTCAGCTGCCGGACGGCGGCTATGCACCCCCGTCCCCAGGAGGTCGAGAGTTGAGTCACAAACGCATACCCAAGCGCAGGGCCGCGATCGCTGCGGGCAGCGTGGCGGCGCTCGGAGCTGCGGCCCTTCTGCTGCCCAACGCCAACGCGTCCCAGACGGAACCGTCGGACAACGCCGCGCCGCGGACGTTCAAGGCGAAGGACGCATCGGGCCTCGCCGCACAGCTGGCCTCGCAGCTGGGTGATGCCTTCGCGGGCTCGTACTACAACGCGGACAAGCAGCAGATCGTCATCAACGTCGTCGGTAACGACAGCAACGTCGTCGACGCCGTCAAGAAGGCGGGCGCCGTCTCCAACCAGGTGCAGAACAGCACCGCCACGCTCCAGGCCGCCGCCAGGACGCTCAGGACCAAGGCGACCATCCCCGGCACGGCCTGGTCCGTCGACCCCAGGACCAACGAGATCCGGGTCACCGGCGACAGCACCGTCACCGGCGCGCGGTGGAACACCCTGGAGTCGACGGTGGAGGGCCTCGGCTCGGGTGTGGCCACCATCAAGAGGTCCGCAGGCACGTTCAAGACGTTCGTGTCGGGCGGCGGCGCCATCTTCGCCCAGGAGAACGGCGGCACCGTCCGCTGCTCCCTCGGCTTCAACGTCACCGCGAGCGACGGCAGCCCCGCCTTCCTGACCGCCGGACACTGCGGTGTCGCCGCCGCCCAGTGGTCGGACAGCGCCAACGGCGAGCCGATCGCCACGGTCGACCAGGCCACCTTCCCCGGCGACGGCGACTTCTCGCTCGTGAAGTACGACGACCCCGGCACCCAGGCGCCCAGCGAGGTCGATGTCGGCAACGGGCAGACGGTCCGGATCAACCAGGCCGCGGACGCCGCGGTGGGCCGGCAGGTCTTCCGGATGGGCAGCACCACCGGTCTGCACGACGGCACCGTCACCGGCCTCGACGCCACCGTGAACTACCCGGAGGGCACGGTGACCGGCCTCATCCAGACCGATGTCTGCGCCGAGCCGGGTGACAGCGGCGGCTCCCTGTTCACCCAGGACGGCAGCGCGGTGGGTCTGACCTCGGGCGGCAGCGGCGACTGCACCTCCGGCGGTGAGACCTTCTTCCAGCCGGTGACCACGGCGCTCCAGGCCACCGGCGCGACGCTCGGCTCGGGCGACCAGAGTGCCGATCCCGGCAACACCGCGA
>NZ_JAYWVC010000214.1:0-13182 GCF_036281785.1 Streptomyces chiangmaiensis
GAGGAATGGGAGGTATTTGGTGAACGGCCGGTGACGAAAGGAGGTTTGGTCGCAGAGGAGGAAAGCCGAGGGCGCAAAGCGGGCCGAGGACAGCGCGCTCGGCCCGCTTCCTTGGCCCCCCACGGCCCCCGGCCTGGTCAGGCGCGGTCCGTCAGGTCCTCCGCGAACACCTGCGACAGCGGCTGCGGTCCCACGTACTGCTGGCAGTTGCACTGGCCGGCCTCGTACCGCAGCGGTTTTTTGTTCTCGTCCCACGCCGTGGGCACTTCGACGCGTTCGTGGCACCGGCCCTGCTTGTCGTGCTTGGCGAGATGGTGCGTGCACCCGCACACCGGCTCCGGCGGCTGGTGTGCCGCCTCGACCGCCAGGCGTTCCTGCCGGGCCGCCTCCAGCAACTGCAGCTTGCGCTCATGCCGGTTGCGCAGCGCGGTGCGGGCGTTGTCGGCCACCCACGCGAAGCCGCCCGTCCAGAAGATGATGAGGACCCACCAGAACCAGTCCACCCGCTGCCCCCTTTTCCCCCAAGTCCCGCCACGGCTCAGGATAGAGGCCCGGCAAAGACACGGTCGCTGCGCTGTGCCGCCTCAGGGCGCGGCGTCCCGGTCCGGGCCTCGCGCGCCGCGGCCGCGCGGGTGGCCCCGGTGGGGCGTCAGTGGGTGGTGGACCGGGCGGCCTGCTCGATCAGGCGGGCGACCGCGGCCGGCTGCGAGACCGCGACCGCGTGGGAGGCCTTCACCTCGACGGTGTGCGCGTGGGCGCGGTCGGCCATGAACCGCCGGCGGGATGTTGTGGTCCTCGGTGGCGATCAGGCTGAAGGTGCGCCGTGCAGGGTCCAGGGCGGCGCGCCCCGGCCGCCTGCCGGGGTGCGGGCGGCGGAAGGTCGCGGGATGCCGAATCCGCCTGCGCGTGCCCGCCGCCCGTGTGCGGGGGCGGTCACGGCGCGTTGTGTGCCCGCCGGACCGACTGTGGTGTCGGTCACGGCGTGGGTGCCGGGTAGCGGTGGCCGGCCGTCTTCGTCTGCGTGGCGGGGTTTCCGTGCCACCGGGCCCCCGCGGGGACTTCTTCGCCCTTCATGAGGAACGAGTCGGGTGCCAGCGTGGCGCCTTCGCCCATGGTCACGCCGTAGTGCACGTGGGCGGCCACGCCGAGGGTGACGCCGGTGTGCAGCGTGCTGTGATCGGACTTGAAGGTGCCGTCCTCCTGCGAGTGGCACTGGATCCTGCTGCCGAGGTTGAGGGTGCAGTCGTCGCCGATGGTGGCCAGGGTGCGGTCGGTCAGGTAGCAGCCGTCGTCGAAGACCCGTTTGCCGACCCGGGCACCCATCAGGCGCCAGGCCAGCGGCTTGAAGGGGGTGCCGTTGAAGACGTGGAAGTATTCGACGGGCAGTTTCCACAGGCGCTCGTGCAGCCAGAAGTCCTGGTGGTAGATCGAGCACAGCTGCGGGCGCAGTGGGCGGAACCGTGTGACCAGGCGTTCCACGAGGATGAGGTAGAAGGCGGTGAACACCAAGGTGAGCGCCGCGGATACGGCGACCATCACCGATCCGGCCGTGCCGCGGGCTGCGATCGTCGCCGTGCCGAGGATCGTGACCGCGAAGAAGTACAGCCAGCCGGCCCCCAGGAACAGGCCCATGGTGGCGAGGTTGTAGCGGTTCTTCACGGCGAGGTGGCGGGGCAGTTCCTCGCGGGAGAGGAGGTGGTCGAAACGGCTGTCGCGCTCCACCGACCGCGGGATCTCGAAGGGCGGTGAGCCGAGCAGGCCGACCCCCTCGTGGACCCGGCCCTCCAGCGGCACCATCACCTTCGTCGCCAGCAGGCAGTTGTCGCCCGTCCGTGCCCCGGCGGGGAAGGCGATGTTGTTGCCGATGAAGTTGTCCCGGCCGATCGTCGCCCGCGAGATACGGAAGGAGGTGCTGGAGAAGTCGGCGTTCACCACGGACAGGCCGTCGGCCACCATCGTGCCGGTCCCCACGGTGCTGTGGAACGGCGAGTCGTGCTCCACCTCGGTGCCGAAGTTCGAGCCGGTCTGCTGCACCGGGGAGAGCTTGTATCCCAGCCCTTTGAGGTAGTGGACGATGTAGGAGCTGTCGCCGAAGAGCCGCTTGAAGAACTTGATGTTGGTGGTCCGCGCGATCGTCCGGTGCACCGAGTAGTGCAGCCCGTACAGCGGATACACCGTGTCGGGCTTGACCAGCCGGTTCAGCAGGCGCGGCAGCGTGCACAGCGCCGCGGTGCCCAGGACGACGAATCCGAAGAACACCAGCAGGGACACGCGCAGCGCGTCGGTGTAGAACCGGGGCGAGGTGATGCCCGGCGAGACCGCTTGTGTGCCCACCACGTGGGCGATCGCCGGGGAGGTGGCCAGCAGCATGTACGAGCCGCCCACCGCCAGCGGCACGACCACGAACAGCACCTGCAGCAAGGTGACCAGGCCGTAGGCGGCACGGCGCGCCGTTCCGCAGCGCGCCGGCGGCACAGCCGCCGCGCCGGTGTGCGCGCGTTGCGCCGGGGAGCCGTGCCAGTACTCGCCGCCGGGGACGCGCTGGCCGCTGTGCAGCGAGGACGCATGGCCCAGCCGTCCGCCGTCACCGACCGAGGTGTCGATGTCGAGCACGGTCTTCTCACCGATGACGACGTTGCTGCCGAGGGTGACCCGGCCGGTCTGGATACGCCCCGCTTGTGCCCGGTAGCACAGGAAGAACGACTCCTTGCGCAGGACCGTGTCGGCACCGATCGTGAGCAGATCGGTGCACACCGGTATGCGGCGGGAGAGGATCGTGACCCCGCTGCCGATGCGCGCGCCCAGGCAGCGCAGGTACAGCACGTAGAGCGGATTGCCCACGAAGAAGAACATCGGGTTGGCGCGCACCAGCACCCGGACGATCCAAAAACGCAGGTAGGTCAGCCCCCACAGCGGGAACTCGCCGGGTTTCCAGCGGCCCACCAAAATCCACTTGGCCGCGATGGGGAAGGCGCACAGTGCCACGAACCCGGCACCGCCGAAGAGAACCGACCGCAGGTAGATACGCAGCGCCCCCTGGCCGGCGGCGACCCAGTGGTAGCCGCGGGCGGCCACCAGCCCGACGACGAAGACGTACCCCACGAACAGCAGCAGCTGCACCGCCCCGCACAGCATGTAGCGGCATGTACTCGTGCGGGCGGGCGCATCGGCCTGCGCCGGCTCGGGCACCGGCTCCGGGCCGGCCCCGCCCACGGCAGCGGCCAGGCTCCGGATCGTCGGATGCTGATAGATGTCCTTGATCGACACCGAGGGCAGGTCCGTGCGTTTCCTGACCCGTGCGCAGAACTGCGCCATGACCAGTGAATTCGCACCCAACTCCTTAAAGAAGTCTCTGTCGAGGGCCACCTGGTCCGTCTGCAGGACCTGGGCGAGCACATCAGCGAAATGGGTCTGGAGAGCAGCTGGTGAGTCGACGTACCCGTTGTTGCGGTTTTCCGATGTACCGGTTTCAGGTGTCGAAATTCCGGCAGAGCGCACCATATGACAGACCCCTCGGGATACTCGGTCGCCGGCACGGCCACATGCGACTTCCCCCCAATGGGCGTTCTCCCCGGGCACTGAACACGATTCCCCCGGGCACCGAGAACGTTTCTCCAGTGTCCGCCATCGGCCCCTGCACGGCCACCGGGGCCCATCACGCCCCGGGACACGGGCACCTCTGGACAACGGGCCTGAAAAAGGGGCCGGTGCACGCACCGCACCCGGCCCGGGGCCGGGCCGGGTGCGGTGCGGGCGCATTCTCACGGCCCCCCGCACCGGCGGGTGAAGACCGCGCGGCCCGACACGCTCCGGCGGTCACCCGGCCACTCAACTTTTTACCGAGCCTTTTCCCCATTACTGAGACCTTTTTGACGGGGCCGGGGACGCGGCCTTTTCCCACGCGGCCGAAGGGGGTACCGAGTCCGTCGTGTCTCATGGGGGCGCATGAGGTCATGCACGGCGATCGCGCGAGGCGGCCGAAGCCTTCCCGCTCACAGCGGGAAGTTTGGGCCGGCCCGCCCCACCGCCCTGCCCGGGCCGGCACCCGCCGGCCCGTCCCGGGGCCGCTGTCAGTGCCCGCGGCTAGTGTGCGGCGCAACTGACCGCTTGCCCCCAACCGGGAGGAATCATGACCTCGCGTCTCAACCCCTACCTCATGTTCGCCGGCGACGCCCGGCAGGCACTGACGTTCTACAAGGACGTCTTCGGCGGCACCCTCGCGCTCAACACCTACGGTGCGGCCGGCCAGCAGGACTCCCCCATGGCCGACAAGATCATGCACGGCATGCTCGAGACCCCCAGCGGCTTCACCCTGATGGGCGCCGACACCCCGACCGGCGAGCACAACCCGGGAAACACCTTCTCGGTGAGCCTGAGCGGCGACGACGACGCCGAGCTGCGCGGCTACTGGGACAAGCTGTCCGCCGGCGGCACGGTGGCCGTCCCGCTGGACAAGCAGATGTGGGGCGACGTGTTCGGCATGTGCACGGACCGCTTCGGCATCCCCTGGATGGTCAACATCACCCAGCCGCAGAGCTGACACCGCACCCGCACCGCCCGCAGCCGGCCGGGCACACCGGCGCCCGGCCGGCCTGCCACGCCCATCGCCCGGCGCACGCCCTGCACACGGGCAGGGCACACCGTCTGCCCGCCGGCCCCGCCGGATTGCCACCGCATTCAGACACACCGGCCCCCGCCCGCACGGCACGCACTGCCCGCCCCGCAGCCGTGATGCGCCCCCGGTGACACAAAGGGGCGGCCTACCCGGTGACCACGCCGTCGTCGGCGGCCGGCCGGGTCCCGGCCTGCGTGTGGGTGAGCATGACCACGTCGGTGGCGGGCACCTCGTGACCGTCGTCGTCGAGGAACCCCACGTGGACGGGCCGGCCGGTGGAGCGCGCCCGCCGCAGCGCGGAGGGGCCCGAGGGCCGCGGGCGGTGCACATCGCCCCACTGCTGCAGCGCGGCCAGCACCACCCACAGGTCGCGCCCGGCCTCCGTGAGGTGATAGCTCTGCCGCGGCCTGCTGCCCGGCTCCTGGTAGGTCTGCGTGCACAGCACGCCGGTCTCGACCAGAAGCTTCAGCCGGGCGCTGAGCAGGTTCGAGGCGATCCCCAGGGACGACCGGATCTCGGCGAACCTGTGATGGCCGGCGAAGACCTCACGCAGCACCAGCAAGGACCAGCGCTCGCCGAGAATCTGCAGGCTGCGCTCGATGGAGCAGGCCGGCTCGTCGTCCATGGAACCCGACCACTGCCGTCCGGTCGCCACCGTCCACCTCCACCCGTGCCACATCCCGCACATGCCCCGGCTGCCGCACGGCGAGGCCACGAGTCTACCCCTTGAGTTTCCTCTTGCAACTCAGGTGGTCCCGGCGCCGCCCCCGACCCGTGACGCGGTACGCGAGCGGCGGTTCCGCGGAGTTTGACCACCCGCACGTTCGTGCCACCGAAGGCCGGCTTAAGCGATACGGGGTGCGGCGCCGCCCACTCCTCAAGCCGACAGCGCCGGCTCCTGCCAGTCCGGGTCATGCGCGCACGCGGCCGCCAACTCGTCCAAAGACACCTGCAGCGCGGCGGCCAGGGCCGCGACGGTGAAGAAGGCCGGGGTCGGGGCCCGACCGGTTTCGATCTTGCGCAGGGTCTCCGCGGAAACCCCCGCCGCGGCCGCCACCTCCGCCATGCTGCGGCCGCCGCGTGCTCGACGCAGCAGCGCACCGAACCGCTCGCCGCGTTCCCGTTCCCACGGTGTCAGAGGAGTCCTCACCATGACCGTGATACTAATACCGGTATAAGTATTGGGTCGACGTGCTGCGGGGAGTCGAACACATGGTGGAGATCAAGACCGATGCCGCATTGGACGCGATGCGGGAAGCCGGACGTGTGGTGGCCCGCGCCCTGGCCGCAGTCAAAGAAGCAGCCGGCGTGGGGGTGTCCCTGCAAGAACTGGACGAAGCGGCCCGGTCAGTTCTGGCCGAGGCCAAAGCCGGCTCCCCGTTCCTCGGATACCGGCCGTCCTTCGCCCCGGTCGCTTTCCCGGCCGTGATCTGCACGTCCGTCAACGACGCCGTGTCGCACGGCATCCCGACCGGCTACCGGCTGCGCGACGGCGACCTGGTGAGCATCGACTGCGGCGCCCGGCTGGACGGCTGGACGGGCGACGCGGCCATCACCTTCACCGTCGGAACGCCACGCCCCGGCGACCTCGATCTGATCGACGCCACCCAGCAAGCCCTCGACGCCGGCATTGCCGCCGCCCAGGTGGGCAGCCGCATCGGCGACATCTCTCACGCCGTCGGCACCGTCGCCCGCACGGCGGGCTGCGGCATGCCCGCCGACTTCGGCGGCCACGGCATCGGCCGCCGCATGCACGAAGACCCTCATGTCCCCAACCGCGGCCGCCCCGGCCGCGGCTTCCCCCTCCGCCACGGCCTGGTCCTCGCCATCGAACCCATGCTCATGGCCGGCGGGCAGAACACCTACCGCACCGACAGCGACGGCTGGACCCTGCGCACCACCGACGGCAGCAGAGCCGCCCACATCGAGCACACCGTCGCCATCACCGACCAGGGCCCCCGCATCCTGACCCTGCCCTGACGTCGACCGCCCGGTGCGGTGAGCGCACCGTTCCTGACTTGTTCAATCGATCCCAGACGCGCGGTTCGCGGCCGTAGCGTCGAGGGTGCCGGTCGGCACGGGCTCGACCTGTTCCTTGCCGCCCTCGGGCTGGCTCGTCCTTAGCGTGCCGCCGCCGGCCGGCACCCACGCGGTGTGGCCCGACAGAGGCATGAACATCATGATGACGCTGTGACTTCAAGTCAGGATGCCCGCCGCACTTCCCTGAACAGCTCCCAGCCGTTCGGGGTGTTCGGCCCAGCAAGGGTTCCGGCAACAGGGCCCACTCCCGCTCGGTCCCTGGGAACGGTTCGCCCAGCGGTTGCCGTTGGGCGTCCGCCGTGCGGTTCCGGTGCTGCCGGGCCCTGCCCTCACCGTGCACCGCGGCGACCGGAACCGGGGATTCAGGAACACGTACGCGGCCCGGGGCTGACGTGCCGTCATGTGCGGCTGCCGCAGCGGCGGGACGGCACCCGGTGATGGCGATGCGGCCGGCGGCGAAGCGGCGGGCGTTCGATCCGCCCGCGGTGTTTCGCCCTGGGGGCGAAACCCTGTTTCCTGCCCTGCTCCGCAGACCTCCGATTCCGCCCCGGCCTGAAGGCCGGGGCGTCCTCGGAGGTATTTGGTGAACAAGAGCCGCACCACAGACAGGAGTAACGTGGCGCTCGTGGTCCAAGGCATTTCCGCCGCCAAGTGGAGCTACGTCACGCGCAGGGTCGTGGACCGGGGCCGGATGTGCCTGAGCGGGTTTCCGCGCGAACCCCGGCTCGGTGATCTGGTCGCGGCGAAGGTGACCGCGCTGGGGGTGCACGATCACGCGGAGGACGTCCACGGCCGCAGCGTCAGCCTCTATCCGGGAGACATCCTCGTCGGCGCCTACGGCAACCGGTACGCGACCGACTTCTTCGAGGGGTATCTGCCGGAAGGGACGGCTGTCCACCTGCTCACCGCGGGCGGCGTCATCGGTACCGTCGTGTCCGCCCACACGCGCCGTGGCCCGCCGACCGAACTGGAGGTGATCGGCGCGCTCACCGACCCTCGTGGCGCGGTGTTGTCGGTGGAGGATTTCGCGATGCCGATGCCTGTCCCGGCCACGCCGGGGCTGGGCACACTGGTCGTGTTGGGTTCGTCGATGAACGCGGGCAAGACCACCACCGTGGCGGCGATGGTGCGGGGCTGGCGCCGCGCGGGACTGACGGCCGGCGCCGGCAAGATCACCGGTTCCGGCAGCGGCAAGGACCGCTGGATGTACATCGATGCGGGCGCCACGGCCGTCCTGGACTTCCTCGACTTCGGGCTGCCTTCGACGTTCGGCTACCCGCTCGAGCGGTTGCGCGCCACGATGTTCGGCGTCCGTGACGGCTTGGTGGGCCAGGGGGCCCAGGCGGTGGCCCTGGAGATCGCGGACGGCCTGCTGCAGACCGAGACGTCGGCGCTCGCCACCTGCCTTGCGGGTTTTGCCGACGGGGTGGTGCTCGCCGTCGCCGACGCGCTGGGCGCCAGGGCCGGCAGCGACATCCTGGCGGCTTTGGACGTGCCGGTCCGGGCGGTGAGCGGCCGGGTGACCGCCAGTCCACTGGCCTGTCGCGAGGCCGCCGCCGCCACCGGGATTCCGGTGCTCTCCCCTGCGCAGCTGGCGGGCGGTGCGGCGGTGGACCTGCTGGCCCCGGCGCCTGCGGCAGCGATCGCGGCGCCCGGCGGCGCCGACGGCGGATGCGGCGGTGAACCGGCGGGCGGCTGCCGCACGGGGAAGCCGGGCCTATGACACGGGCCGTGGTCTATCTCCCGGACGGCAGCTCGGGCCCCGGGCGGATCGGGGACGCCGACCTCGAGGTGGTGCGCCGGGGACCTGCGGAGCTGGTGCTGCCCGAGGCGACCGTCCATGACGTGCGAGGGGGCCGGCTGTTCAACAGCCTTGCGCTGGCGTTCGATCCGGCCGCAGGCGGCGGTCCGCTGGCCGGGGCGGAGGTCGACCGGCAGGCCCGCGCGTTCGGCCTGGTCAATACCGCCTTCCATCTCCAGCGCGCACTGAGGTACTTCGCCGGCCTGCTGCAGCGGCCGCTTCCGCACCTGGTGGCGAGGATCGGGATGCACGACCGGCCCCGTCGCTGGGGCGGCGGCCACTACCGGCTGCCGGGGCGGGCGATGGCGCCGGAGGGGGAATGTGCCGGGCCGGACGGGGAGATCCACCTCGGGGGAGGCGCCCGTTTCCTCACCCCGGCGACGGGCGAACCGTATTTCCACGCCCCGGCACACAACGTGGCGATCATCTACCACGAGGTGGGACACCATCTGTGCCGGCACACCGCGGACTTCCGCCTCAACAGGCTGCGCCCGCCGCGCGAGCAGACCAACAAGAAGATCGCGCTGGACGAAGGCACCGCGGACGTGTTCACCGCCGTACTGCTGGGTACTCCCGACATCTACGGCTGGCACCGCCACACCGTCGAAGAGTTCGACCAGCGGCGCCGCAAGCTGGACGGCCACTGGACGATGGCGTACTTCCGCGGGGGCCGCGACGGGGACCCGCACGCCGACGGCACCCTGTGGGCCTCGGCATGCTGGACCGCCCGCGCGCGTGTCGCCGAACGCGGTGCCGATCCCGTCCGTTTCGACGCGCTGCTCGTGCGCGGCCTGGAACTGCTCGGCCACGCAACGCCCCTCGCCCGCACCCGGGAGGCACTGCACGGCCGCCGGGACTTCTCCCGGCTGCTGGCAGCCATGACGCACGCCGACGCCCGGCTCGCTCCGACGGTGCTGGCCGCCATGGCCGAACACGGTATCCGGCCGGGCGCGAGCAACGCCGAACTGACCGAAGCCGCCCGCCGCCCCGCCGTCGATCAGGCGCACAGATGAGGGGTCACCCGGCAGACTTCGGGCTCCTGCGGCAACTGTGGCGGTTCCGCAGTTACGGGCGAGCGCACCTGAAGGTACTGCTGCTCGGGGTGGGCTTCCGCGTGGCGGAGCTGGTGGCCGACCTCGCCCAGCCCTGGCCCCTGGCCCTGGTCATCGACGACGTCCTGCGCGGCGGCCACTCCCACGGGCCGCTGGCACGCCTGGTGTCCCCGCTCGGCGGCTCCCCCCTCGCCATGCTGACGGCGGCGGCGGTCGCCGTCCTGGTCATCACGCTGGCCTCAGGCACGTTCGACTACCTCGGTGACCGTGTCATGAACGGCGCGGGTGAGCGGATCACCGCGGCCATCCGCGCGGACGTCTTCGCCCACCTGCAGCGGCTGCCCATGGCCTTCCACGACCGGCAGGCCGTCGGTGAACTCACCAGCCGCATCTCCACCGACACCGACCGGATCGAAGACGGGCTGGTGGACCTGTTCTCGACCCTGCTGCCCGGGCTGCTGTCCATCGCCGGCTTCGCCGCCGTCCTCGTCTCGGTCGACTGGCGGCTGGGCCTGATCGCCATCAGCTGCGCCCCCCTGGTGTTCGTCACCGCCTCCCGCTACACGCGGCTGACCCGCCAGGCCGCACGCCACCAGCGCGCCGCCGAGGGCCGCCTCGCCGGCTACGTCGCCGAGTCGCTGCAAGGCATCCGCACCGTCCACGCCTTCGGCCGCCACGACCTTCACGACGCCCGCTTCGCCACGGACAACACCAGCGCACTGAACGCAGGACTGCAGTCGGTCGAACTGCGCGCCCGGTTCACCCCCCTGCTGGAAGCCGCCACCGCGGTCGGCACCGCGGTGCTGCTCTGGGCCGGCGGCTTCGGCGTGCTCAGCAACTGGTGGAGCGTCGGACTCCTGGTCGTCGTGGCGAGCTACATGCGGGACATGGTCAAACCGATGCGCTCCCTGTCCCGTCTGGCGCTGACCTTCACCCAAGGGGCGGCCTCCGCCGAACGTGTCGCCGCCATCCTCGACCAGCCGCTGCGCCCGCCGGCCCCGCCGCGGCCGCTGCCCCGCCGCGCCACCGGCCGCATCGACCTTTACGAGGGCAGTCTCGACTACGGCCGCGGCCCCGTGCTCCACCGCCTCAACCTCGTCGTCCGCCCCGGCGAACGCATCATGCTGCTGGGCCCCAACGGCGCCGGCAAGACCACCGTGCTCGCCCTCGTCGCCGGACTGTACTCCCTGACAGAGGGCCAGCTGCTGCTCGACGGACTGCCCATCGCCCAACTGCCCCGCCCCTGGCTGCGCCGGCAGGTCGCCGTCGTCCTGCAGGACACCTTCCTGTTCTCCGGCACCCTGACCGACAACCTCCGCTACGCACGCCCCGAGGCCGGCCCCGAGGAGATCGCCTCGGCCGCCGACGCGGCGCTGGTCACACAGTTCGCCGCCGAACTGCCCGACGGCCTCAACACCGAGATCGGGGACCACGGCACCGGCCTGTCCGGCGGCCAGCGCCAACGCGTCGGCATCGCCCGCGCCCTGCTCCTGGACGCACCCGTCGTCCTGCTCGACGAACCCACCACCGGACTGGACCACACCGCCGAGCAACTCGTCATCCGCGCGCTGACCCGACTCGTCAAGGACCGCACCGTCATCATGACCACCCACCGACCCGCCCTGGGCTCTCTGGCCACCCGCACCGTCCACATGGACGGCGGGGCCCTGTGCGGCCCGGCACCCGGCATCAGCCTCCCCTCGACCACCTGACACCGTCTGAGGATCCAGCCGCCCGCCCGAAATCCGCTTGGAGTGCGGATCCGCCGCTTTCTAAGGTGGCGCGGTGACGACTCACATGATCGTGCTCAACGGAGGCTCCAGCTCGGGCAAGTCCGGGATCGCCCGGTGCCTGCAGTCCCTCCTGCCGGATCCGTGGCTGGCCCTGGGCACCGACACCCTCATCGAGGCGATGCCCGCGTCCCTGCACACGTCGGATACAGGGATCGAGTTCACCGCCAACGGACAGGTGAGCGTCGGGGGGCAGTTCAGGACCCTGGAAGCGGCGTGGATCGAGGGAATCGCCGCGATGGCCCGTGCGGGCGCCCGGGTCATCGTCGACGAGGTCTTCCTCGGCAAAGCCGGCTCACAGCAGCGATGGCAGAAGGCCGTGGGCGACCTGCAGGTGCTGTGGGTCGGCGTCAGATGCGATGCTGCGGTGGCCGCGGGCCGCGAGATCGCACGAGGCGACCGGGTCACCGGGATGGCCGCGTCCCAGGCCGAACTCGTCCACCAGGGCGTCGTCTACGACCTGGAGGTGGACACCACCCACGCCGAGTCGATGGAGTGCGCCCGGACCATCGCCGCACACGTCAGATGACCGGCGGCCCGGCCACCTTGCCGCTTCGGTACCCGGGCGTTTCACCAGGCCGTGCGATGGTGCACGCCGAGCCGGCCCGGCCGGAGCACACAATCCCGGCGTCACCGCCGCACACGAAGTGAGGGTGAGCGCTGCAGCGAGCATCGCCACCCAGCGGACACACCCTTGATGGCACACCGATTCGATCCGTAGTACCGTTTCAATAGGTAGAATCGCCGCAGCGACCACGGAGCGACACATGCCTGCCGTAGGCGAGAGTGAACGCGCCCCCAACATAGCCAAGGGCGTTTGGGACGCCGCCGGGGCCCGCGCCAAGTCCGAGGGGCTGCCTCTCATCTGGATCATGAGTCGCGCCCTCACCGAGTACGCCGCAGGAACGCTCCCGCTGCCCCACCGGCCCACCGATGGACAGGCGGGTAACCGGCGCGGACGCAGCGTCTTCGCATCCGACGCGGTATGGAACGGCGCCGACAGGCAACGCGCCAAGGACGGCGTCCGGTCCATGTCCGCGCTGTGCGAGATCCTGCTCGACGCGTACGCCCGCGGCGATATCCACCCCTACGCCCGTATAGTCACCACGGCTCAGCGCGACGCGTTCACCACCTCCGGCGCACCCGGCCGGCCCGCGGGCGCCACGTCCGTGCCCGTAGCCGCCTGACCCGCACTGTCATGACGAAAGAGCGTGCGCAATGACAACCGCCGCCGTCGGCATGCGGGGATCCCTCCCGCCCATGCCCGAACGCACCCCCAAGGCGCTCCGCGCCGCCATCGAACAGCACACGCCCAAGCTTCTGCCCGACTTCGACCGCAACTGGCGCGAGAAGATCGCCGACACCTACGACCTGGCACCGCTGCCTGCCTTCATGGCCCGGTGGTGGGCCGAATTCGCGCTCGCCCGGGATCCCCAACTGGAGGCCATGGTCCACCACCTGGAGGACGAGGCCGCCCACGCCACGGACAACGCCCACGCCAAGAGCCTTGTCGAACAGGCAGGACGACTGCGCCGCGAGGCGAGCAAGGCACAGCCCGGCCAGTGACATCCGAATTCATGGGCCCTCCCTGGCAAGCCGACTGGACGAAAGAGGCCGAAGACAACAGAAACGCCCTCCCACCACCGGCCCGTGCCCTGGTCGACGCCGCCCGCGCCGAACTCGTCACCGCGAAAGACCCCTATTTCCGGGGCATCGACAAAGCCGCCGACCTTCCCGCCGGGATGAGCGTCGAACCTGTCCAGTCCACCCGCCCCGGCGGAGCCCATGTCATCTACTTCGATCACGGCCGCGGATGGCTCCGATACGTCTTCGCACCCCGCACAGCCGACCCCCAGATCTTGAATCCTCCCCCAGCTGAAGCAA
>NZ_JAYWVC010000215.1:0-13098 GCF_036281785.1 Streptomyces chiangmaiensis
CCCCACCACGTCGAGCAGTTCCCGCACCCGCCGGCGCCGGTCCCGCTTGGGCGCGGCCTCCGGGTGGATCTCGTACGGCTCCCCGATGATGTCCCCGACGGTCATCCTGGGGTTGAGGGAGGTGTACGGGTCCTGGAAGACCATCTGGATGTTGCGCCGCACGGCCTTCAGGGCCCGACCGGACAGCTTGGTGATGTCCTCGCCCTTGAATCTGATCGAACCGGCCGTCGGTGACTCCAGGTTGACCAGCATCCTGGCGAGCGTCGACTTTCCGCAGCCGGACTCGCCGACGATGCCGAGGGTCTCTCCCCTGCCCAGGGTGAAGTCGACCCCGTCGACCGCCTTGACGGATCCCACCTGCTTCTTGAACAGGATTCCCCGGGTGAGCGGGTAGTGCTTCAGCAGTCCGCTCACCTCGAGGATCGGCTCAGGACCGGCCATGCAGGCACTCCCTCCAGAAGTGGCAGGCGCTCACCCGCTCACCCCCGTGGTCGCCTGCGACCTCGTAGAGCGGCGGCACATCGGTGCGGCACACGTCCCGGGCCATGGGGCAGCGGGGGTTGAAGGCGCAGCCCGGCGGGATGGCCATCAGGTTCGGCGGCAGACCCTTGATCGCATAGAGCTGCCCGCCCTTCTGGTCGAGCCGCGGGATGGAGTCGAGCAGCCCCCTGGTGTAGGGGTGGGCCGGCGCCTTGTAGATGTCGTGCACGGGCGCGGACTCCACGATCCGGCCCGCGTACATGACGGCGATCCGGTCGGCGACGTCCGCGACGACGCCGAGGTCGTGGGTGATCAGGATGAGGCCCATGCGGTACTCACGCTGCAACTCCGCCAGCAGATCCATGACCTGGGCCTGGACGGTGACGTCCAGCGCAGTGGTGGGCTCGTCGGCGATGATCAGCGCCGGCTCCAGGGCCAGCGCCATAGCGATCATGATGCGCTGGCGCATGCCGCCGGAGAACTGATGGGGGTAGTCGCGCACACGTTGCGCGGCGGCCGGGATACGCACCCGGTCCATCAGCTCGACGGCTCTGGCACGGGCGTCCTTCTTCGACATCCCCCGGTGCACGACGAACATCTCGCCGAGCTGCGCGCCCACGGTCAGCACGGGGTTGAGGGCGGACAGCGCGTCCTGGAAGATCATGGCCATCCGGGCGCCGCGGATCTTCCGCCGCTCCTCCTCCTTCAGAGTGAGCAGGTCCTGGCCCTGGAAGAGGACTTCGCCGCTGGTGATCCTGCCCGGCGGCGTGTCGAGAATGCCCATGACGGCCTGTGCGGTGACGGACTTGCCGGAGCCGGACTCGCCGAGCACGGCCAGCGTCTCGCCGGCGTCCACGGCGTAGCTGACGCCGTTGACGGCCTTGGCGACCCCGTCCCTGGTCCGGAACTCCACGTGCAGGTCACGCACTTCGAGCAGCACGGCGCTCACCTCAGCTTCGGGTCGAGGGCGTCGCGCACGGCGTCGCCGAGCATGATGAACGCGAGCACGGTGACGGCGAGGGCACCCGAGGGCCACAGCAGCGCGTGCGGGGCGTTGCGGATGTAGGGGGAGGCGGCCGAGATGTCGATTCCCCAGGACACGCTGGGCGGCTTCAGTCCGACGCCGAGGTACGACAGGGTCGCCTCCAGCGCGATGTAGGTGCCGAGCGCGATGGTCGCCACGACGATCACGGGCGCGACCGCGTTGGGCGCGATGTGCCGCAGCAGAATGCGGGAGTTGGAGGCACCGAGGGCCCGGGCCGCCTGGACGTAGTCGTTCTGTTTGGCGGTGATGACCGAGCCGCGGGCGATGCGGGAGATCTGCGGCCAGCCGAGCAGCACCATGAACCCGATGACCGGCCAGACCGTATTGCTGGTCACCACGGAGAGGAGGACCAGACCGCCGAGGACGACCGGGATGGCGAAGAAGATGTCGGTGGTCCGGGACAGGATCGCGTCCCACGCGCCGCCGAAGAAACCGGCGAGACCGCCCAGGATCGAGCCGAGGACCGCGACGCCGAGCGTGGCGCAGACACCGACGGTGACCGATGCGCGGGCACCGTACACGGTGCGGGTGTAGACGTCGCACCCCTGGCCGTCGAAGCCGAACGGGTGCCCGGGCTGTGACCCTTCCTGCGACCGGGCGAGTTCGCACTGGAGCGGGTTGCCGGAGGTGATCAGGGACGGCCGGATCGAGATGACGACGAGAAAGAGGATCACCAGCCCGGAGACGATGAAGACCGGATTGCGGCGCAGATCGCGCCAGGCGTCGGACCACAGGCTGCGAGGCTTGGCCGCCGGGCCCGTGCCCCGGGGTCCTCCCGGTGTCCTCTCGAGGGTGGTCGCCTCGCTCGTGGCCAGGTCCATCCCGCCGCCCATACCGGTCCCGGCGATGGCTCCTTCCGGCTCGTGGGGCTGTTCAGGCATAGCGGATCCTCGGGTCGAGTACGGCGTACAGGAGGTCGACGAGCAGGTTGGCGATCAGGAAGACGAGCACGAGGACGGTCACGAAGCCGACCACCGTCTGCGTGTTCTGCCGGAGGATCCCCTGGTAGAGCTGGTAGCCGACCCCATGGATGTTGAAGATCCGCTCGGTGACGATCGCGCCGCCCATGAGGGCGCCGATGTCGGTGCCGATGAAGGTGACGACAGGGATGAGCGAGTTGCGCAGCAGATGCCGGGTGATCACCCGGTGGTGCGGCAGACCCTTGGCGACGGCCGTACGGACGTAGTCGGAGCGCTTGTTCTCGGCGATGGAGGTCCGGGTCAGCCGGGTGACGTAGGCGAGGGAGACAGAGGCGAGCACCAGGCCGGGCACGATCAGCTCGCCGAAGGCGGCCGCCGGGGAGACCGACGGCCGGATCCAGCCCCACTTCACGCCCAGCAGCAGCTGGAGGAGGAGACCGGTGACGAAGGTCGGCACCGAGATCACGACAAGGGTCAGCAGCAGGACCGTCGTGTCGACGGGCCGCCCACGACGCAGACCGGTGACCACTCCGAGCACGATCCCGACGACGATCTCGAAGAGGATCGCCACGACGGTGAGCCGGATGGTGACGGGGAAGGCCGTCGCCATCAGCTCGGTGACCGGCTGCCCGTTGAAGGCGGTGCCGAAGTCGCCGGTGAAGACGTTCCCCATGTAGGTCGCGTATTGCTGCCACACAGGCTTGTCGAGGCCGAACTCCCGGCGCAGCTGGGCGGCCGTGGCGGGGTCGCACTGCCGCTCGCCGCACAGGCCCGCGATGGGGTCTCCCATCACGTTGACCATCAGAAAGATCAGCAGTGTGGCGCCGACGAAGACCGGAATCATCTGCAGCAGACGCCGGACGACGTACCGTCCCATGGGGCCTCCGGAGGTAGCGGGCAGCCGCGCGGCTCAGCCGACCTTGATCTCGTTGTAGACGGGCACGCTGAACGGGTTGAGCGCCACATGGGACAGGCGCGTCGAATAGCCCGCGCTGCCGTTCTGGTACCAGAGCGGGATGGCGGCCATGTTGTCCCGCACGACCCCTTCGGCCTGCTGGAACAGCTTCACCGCAGCCGCCTGGTCGCTCTCCGCGTTCGCCCGGTCGACGAGCTTGTCGAAGTCCTTGTTCGACCACGTGCCGTCGTTGGAGGAGGCGTTGGTGTAGTAGAGCGGCTGCAGGAAGTTCTGGATCAGCGGATAGTCCATCTGCCAGCCGGCCCGGAACGGCCCCTGCATCCTGTGCCGGCCGATCTGGTTGCGGAAGTCGGCGAAGGTGCCGACCGGGTTGCCGACGCAGGCCTTGTCGTTGCCGAGGGCGTTGTTGATGGAGTTGCACACGGCGTCCACCCACTCCTTGTGCGAGCCGCTGTCCGCGTTGTAGGTGATCTTGACCTGGCCGCCGGGCAGCCCTCCGCCCTCCTGGACCAGCTTCTTGGCCCGGCCCGGGTCGTACCTGCAGGCGTCGCCGCACAGGCCCCCCTGGAAACCGCCTTCCGCGCCGAGCACCGGGGAGGTCCAGTCGGTGGCGGGTGTGCGCGTCTTCTGGAAGATCGTGTCCGTGATCTGGTCCCGGTTGATCGCCATGGACAGTCCCGAGCGCACCTTCTCCATCCCGGGCTTGTCCCACCTGGGGTCGTAGTACGGGAAGGCGAGGGTCTGGATGATGCCGGCCGGGACGTTGATGTACCGGCCGTCCAGGTCGGTCCTGATGAACTTCAGCTGCGGGGCGGGCACGTCGTCGACGAGATCGAGGTTTCCGGCCAGCAGATCCGTGTAGGCGGTGTTGCTGTCGGTGTAGACCTGCAGGTCCACCCCGTTGTTCTGCGCCTTGTCCGGGCCCGGGTAGCCGTTCCACTTCCTGAGGGACATCATGAAGCCCCTGGTGTAGGACTTGATCAGATACGGACCGTTGCCGATCGGCTTCTTCACCCAGGCCGCATGGTCCTCGAAGAACGCCCGGGGCAGCGGAGCGAAGGCCGCATAGCCCAGAGTGTCCGGGAACGTCGAGAATTTCTGGTTGAGCCTGACCGTGAAGGTGCGGGTGCCGGTCACCTTGAGCCCCAAGAGCGTGTCGGCGGTCTGGGTGCCCGTCTCCGGATGCACCTTGCCGTACCCCTCGATGTATCCGAAGAAGTACGCGTTCTTCTGGTTGTTCTTCAGACTGGCGCCGTAGTTCCAGGCGTCGACGAAGGACGCGGCCGTCACCGGCTCCCCGTTGCTGAACGTCCAGCCGTCCTTGACGGTGATGGTGAAGTTCTGCGAGTCCGAGGTCTCGATCCGGTCCGCGAGCATGTTCACGGCCGCTCCGGTCTTCGGGTTGTAGCGCATCAGCCCGCGGAAGACCATGTCGAGGACCTTGCCACCCTGGACCTCGTTGGTGTTGGCGGGCTCGAGCGGGTTCTGCGGATCACCCCAGGAAGCGGTGAACACTCCGGGGGCACCGGCGCCGCTCCCGTCGCCCCCGCAGCCGGCCGCCGAGAGTGCTGCCGCGGCCGCACACGCCGTCCACAGCGCGTGCCTGGCTCCACGCATGGGGTGCCTCCTCGGAGTGCGCCGTACCTCCAGCGCCGGAGCGCTGTCGTCATCGGTCCATATCAGCATTCAGCCGACATATCACTCTCTCACGCCACCCATAAGGACCGGACGTCATTCGAATGGCAGGCACACCCCGGACGGCACCTGGGCGATCTTGACGCGGCGACGTCACGGCACCGCCGGCCTGTCCGGCAGTGGATCTCGTGCGACCGCGCAATCGATCTCGGCACATCGGTGGCAAACCGCCGGTGGCTCGGGGAACGCCTGCGCAGGCCGCCTGAGATCGCCGGACAATGGCACGCCTTTCGAGCGCCGGGATACGGCAACCGAAGACATGGCCCCGCCTGCCTCGCACCACGACCACAAGAACGGTTGCGCTCCATAAAGATCGTGTACAGTCCACCCGAACCCGGCTCGTACCTGAGAAACTTCCGCAATGGCCGACCGCGCGTTCTCCGATGCCGCCCTCGCCGGACTGTATGACACCCTCAACCCGTGGGGCCCAAGTCACGACTTCTATCTCGGGCTTGTGATGTCCGCGCGGCGTGTGCTGGACGTCGGGTGCGGAACCGGCGCCCTGCTGGCGCGGGCCCGGGAGAGTGGGCACGACGGACGTCTGTGCGGTCTCGATCCAGCCGCCGCGATGCTCGTCCAGGCACGCCGCCGGGCAACCGAAGTCGAGTGGGTGCTCGGCGACCTCCGCTCACACCGGTGGCAGGGTGCCTTCGATCTCGTGGTGATGACCGGACATGCCTTTCAGGAACTGGTCGGCGACCAGGAGTTGAAGGATTGCCTTGACGGAGTACGCGAAGCCCTCGCTCATGACGGACGGTTCGTCTTCGAGACCCGCAACCCGGGAGCCCGCGCTTGGGAGTCGTGGACCTCGGACCGCGTTCACGAGGCACCGTTCGGCCACAGCGGTGTCGTACGCGTCCGGCACGACGTGGAAACGCCGGTGCACGGAGACCGGGTGACGTACACCTCGACCTTCGACGGCTCCGCGTGGGAGCGGCCGCGGGTCAGCCGGAGCACGCTGCGATTCCTCGGGCCGGACACCCTGTCCCGCTTCCTGACCGGGGCAGGGCTCGCGGTCCTCGAGCAGTACGGGGACTGGGGGCGGGGGCCGCTCACCCCGACCAGCCCCGAGATCATCACCGTGGCATGGGCCGACAGTCAGTAGGACTCCGTCAGCCTGCCGGCCGATGCCTGGTCCGGGGTCGGGACAGGGGCCGAATACCGGTCCTGTCGATGGCCGTCCGGCAGCCGCTCGGCCACGGCCTGGATCGACTTGCGGCAACCGTCCGTCATAGGTCCCGGCGAACGGCAGTCGCTCCTGGCACTCGTCGACAGTGGTGATGACCTCGAACGTCTCCAGCCCTGCGCATCCGCCGGCCGGCCCACGCGAACGTTTCGTCAGTCTCCCACCTGGGGCGCATCACAGGTTTGGACCAATGACTCTACCTCTCGCGCCGACGCGCCATTTCCGCAGGCCACACGGTATTCATGCGCCGTTGACGCACGCAGACCGCCACTGATAGACACGGCTTCACTCAGCCGCCTCCACCCCCATCCGACCCGATCGGGCATTCCAACGAGCCATACCCGTGCACCACATGACACGAGGTCACGATCCATGAGCACGCACAACGCACACGGCAGTGGGCGCCGGCGCCCGGACAGGCCATCCCGTACACCTCGGCTCCTGGCCGCCGCCCTGACACTCTCGGCCGCTTTCGCGACATCCCTCGCCCCCGCCCCTCAGCAGGCAGTGGCAAAGGAGAAGACGGTCCTGACCGTGGCGGTCGCCCAGAGTGTCGACTCACTCAGCCCGTTCCTCGCAAGTCGTCTGGTCAGTACGAGCATCCATCGGCTGATGTACGAGTACCTGACCAACTACGATCCCAAGGATTCCCACGTCATCCCTGGTCTGGCCACCAAGTGGGAGTCGTCGCCGGACAAACTGACCTGGACGTACACCATCCGATCCAACTCCAAGTGGTCGGACGGCAAGCAGGTCACCGCCGAGGACGCGGCCTGGACGTTCAACAAGATGATGTCCGACGAGAACGCCGCCACGGCCAACGGCAGCTTCGTCACCAACTTCGAGAAGGTCACTGCGCCGAGCGCCACCCAGCTGGTCATCGAGCTGAAAAAGCCTCAGGCCACAATGACCGCACTCGACGTGCCGATCGTGCCCAAGCACATCTGGGAGAACGTCAAGGACTTCTCGAAGTTCAACAACGACAAGAGCTTTCCCATCGTCGGCGACGGGCCGTTCGTGCTCACCGACTACAAGCCTGACAGCTATGTGCGTCTGAAGCCCAACAAGGGCTTCTGGCGTGGGGCACCCAAATTCGACGAGCTCGTCTTTCGGTACTACAAGGACCAGGACGCGGCGGTAGCCGCCCTGCGCAAGGGCGAGGTCTCCTTCGTCTCCGGTTCGCCCTCCCTGACGCCCGCCCAGGCTGCCTCCCTCAAGGGCGACAAGAACATTCACGTCAACGAGGGCCCCGGGCGCCGCTTCTACGCCCTCGCCACCAATCCGGGCGCGCAGGCGAAGAACGGCAAGAAGTTCGGTGACGGCGACCCGTCCCTGCTCGACCAGCGGGTTCGACACGCGCTGTTCATGGCGGTCGACCGCAAGACCGTCATCGACAAGGTGTTCCAGGGCCACGGCGTCGAGGGCAAGGGCTACATCCCGCCACGCTTCTCAACGTACTTCTGGCAGCCGTCGGAAAGCCAGGAACTCGCCTACGACCCCGCCAAGGCGGCCCAGCTCCTCGATCAGGCGGGCTACAAGGAGAACGCCGACGGCAAGCGTGTCGGCAAGAACGGCAAGCCGCTGAACTACCGTGTCCTGTGCCATGCCACCGACCCCAATGACAAGGCGGTCGGCAAGTACCTGCAGGAGTGGTGGGGCAAGCTCGGCATCGGCGTAACGCTCAACTGCCTGGACAACGTCACCGATCCCTGGCTCGCCGGCACTTACGACCTCGCGTTCGATGGCTGGTCGGTCAATCCCGACCCCGACTTCGTCCTCTCCATTCACACCTGCGCCGCGCTCCCGGCGACCCCCAAGGACACCGGCGCCACAGACAACTTCATCTGCGACAAGAAGTACGACGAGCTCTATGCCCAGCAGCTCGCGGAGTACGACCCGGTCAAACGGGCGGACCTCGTGAAGCAGATCGAGTCGCGGCTGTACGACCTGGGGTACATGAACGTCATGGCCTACCCGAACGCGGTCGAGGCCTACCGCACGGATCAGATCAAGTCGATCACCACCATGCCGTCTGCGGCGGGCAACATCTACGGCCAGGACGGATACTGGAGCTGGTGGTCAGCCGTTCCGGCGAACTCCGGGAACTCCTCGGGCAACTCCGTCTCCATGGGCGTCATCATCGGAACAGTCGCGGGCGTCGTCGTCCTTGCCGGTCTCGCGGTGCTCTTCGCGATGCGCCGCCGGACCACCGCCGAAGACCGCGAATAGTCCGGCCGCCCACCGACCGAGTGAGTGCTCATGACCGCTGAAGCGACACCCGCGCTGGTCGAGGGGCCCGCCGCAAGCCCGGGAGAGACCGGGCCTGCGGCGGGCCGCGGGCCACGCGCACGTACCACCACCGCGTATCTGCGATATGTGGCGGGCAAGCTGGCGGGCGCCGCCGTCTCCCTGCTCGCCGTCCTGGTCACCAGCTTCTTCCTCTTCCGGCTGATCCCTGGCGATCCGGTGAAGTTCATGACCGGAGGCCGCCCCGTCTCGGCCCAGCAGATCGCCGCCTACCGACGGGAGTTCGGGCTCGACCTGCCGCTGTGGCGGCAGTTCACCGACTACTGCGGCAAGGCGCTGACCGGCGACCTCGGAACCTCGTACCAGTTCCGGGCGCCCGTCCTCGACAAGATCACCGAGGCCATGCCGAACACCCTGCTGCTCACCGGCACGGCCTTCGTCCTGTACACGGCTCTCGGCGTGTACCTCGGCACCCGCTCGGCGTGGCGGCACGGCAGGCTGGGCGATCGCCTCAACACCGGTCTGGCGCTGACCCTCTACTCGATCCCGTCGTTCTGGCTGGGACTGCTGCTGATCATCGTGCTGTCGGTCGGAGTGGGCCCTGTTCCGGGACTGTTCCCGACCGGCGGCATGGAATCGGGCGGCCAGGAGGGCTTCGCCTACGTTCTGGACGTGGCCCACCACCTCGTGCTGCCGGTCGTCACCCTGGTGGCGGTGGAGTACGGGCAGACGCTGCTCGTCACACGGTCGGCGCTGCTCGACGAAATGGGCAGCGACTATCTGACGACCGCGCGCGCCAAGGGCCTCAGGGACGATCTCGTACGACGCCGGCACGCCGTCCCGAACGCGCTGCTGCCGACCGTGACGCTGGTCTTCGTCAATCTGGGCCGAACCGTCGCCGGCGTCATCCTGGTGGAGACCGTTTTTTCCTGGCCGGGTCTCGGCGGACTGTTCTACCAGGCGCTGAGCGTGCCCGACCTGCCGCTCGTGCAGGGCCTTTTCTTCGTCTTCGCGTCGGCCGTGATCGTGATGAACACCCTCGCCGACCTGCTCTATCCGCTGCTCGACCCCAGGGTGGGCCGATGACCGCCGAAACCACTACGACCTCCGTTCCCCGTACCCTCGCCCGGCAGCGCCGCCGCGCCGCCGCCGCCCGCTTCTGGCGGCAATACCGCACCCACCGCGCGGGCCTCTTCGGGCTCGCCGCCCTTGTGCTGTTCGCGCTGGTCGCACTGACCGCGCCGCTGACGGTCGGCTCCGGCGTGCAGAGCGTGACGGATGCGCCCGGAACGCCGCTGGAGAGTCCGAGCATCCAATTCCCCCTGGGCACGGACCAGTTCGGGCGCAACCTGCTCGGCCTGGTCGTCTGGGGCTCGCGCGTCTCGCTGCTCGTCGGACTGCTCGCGGCCGTGCTGTCGGTGGCCATCGGCGCGCTCATCGGCATCACCGCCGGGCACTTCCGCGGCTGGTACGCCACCGTGATCATGCGGATCACGGACTGGTTCCTGGTGATGCCGACGTTGGTGCTGGCCATCGCGCTCGCCACCGTGATGTCCCGCTCGCTGAGCACCATCATCCTGGCGATCGGGGTCACGACGTGGCCGACGACCGCGCGGCTGGTGCGGGCGCAGACACTGGCAGTGGAGTCACGGCCGTACATCGAACGCGCGAAGGCGCTGGGCGGCGGCCACTGGCACATCATGTCGCGTCATGTGGTGCCCAACGTCATGCCGCTGGTGCTCGCCCAGACGACTCTGATCATCTCATCTGCGATCCTCGCCGAGGCGACGCTCGCGTTCCTCGGGCTCGGTGACCCCACGGTCGTCTCCTGGGGGGCGCTGCTGCAGGATGCGAGGGAGGCGGGGGCGGTCAGTTCGGGCGACTGGTGGTACCTCGTGCCGCCGGGTATCGCCATCGCGATCGTCGCACTGGCGTTCACACTGTGCGGGCGCGCGATCGAGTCGGTCCTCAACCCCAGGCTGGGGGTGTCCCGTTGAGTCTGCTCGATGTCAGGAACCTCAAGGTGACCTACCCGGGTGGAGCGGCCGCGGTACGGGGCGTCGACCTCTCCCTCGCCGCGGGCGAGAAGCTCGGTGTCGCAGGCGAATCGGGCTGCGGCAAGTCCACTCTGGCGCTGGCGCTGCTACGGCTGCTTCCGCCCGGGACACGGATCGGCGGCGAGATCCTGCTCGACGGCGAGGACGTACTGACGATGAAGTGGGGCCGGGTGCGCGCGGTGCGCTGGGCCGGCGCCTCCATCGTGTTCCAGGGCGCGATGCACTCCCTGAACGCCGTCCACCGCGTCGGCGATCAGATCGCCGAGCCCATTCTGCTGCACCGCAAGGCGACCGCGGCGAGCGCGAAGAAGAAGACCGGCGAGCTGCTGGAGCATGTGGGCCTGCCCGCGGCGCGTGCGAACGCCTACCCGCACGAGCTGTCCGGCGGTCAGCGGCAGCGCGTGATGATCGCAATGGCCCTTGCCTGCGACCCACGTCTGATCGTCGCGGACGAGCCGACCACCGCGCTGGACGTGATGATCCAGGCGCAGATCCTCCGCCTGATCGAGCGTCTGGTCAGCGATCAGGATCTGGGTCTCATCATGATCAGCCACGATCTGGCGGTACTCGCCGACACCTGTGACCGGCTGGCGGTGATGTACGCGGGCCGGGTGGTCGAGGAGGGGCCGGCGCGGCAGGTCTACGACGACGCGCGCCACCCCTACGGCAGGGCGCTGTCGGAGGCGTTCCCGCGGATCGGCGATCCGGCGTCGCGGTTCGCGCCCCGAGGGCTGCCGGGCGATCCGCCGGACCCGGCGGCGCTGTCGTCCGGGTGCGCCTTCCACCCCCGTTGTCCGGTCGCGCTGGACGTCTGCGCCACTCAGGACCAGTCCCTGCGGGAGGCGGGGGCGGAGCGGCAGGCGGCCTGCGTGCACGTGGCGCCGGGCGCCGCGGCGACCGAAGAGGAAGCAGACGTGAGGAGCAGCACCTCATGACGACCGCGCCACTGATCAGTGTCGAAGGCCTGCACATCACCTTCCCTGGCCGACACGGGGCGCCGCCCGCCCGGGCGGTGGACGGCGTGGACCTGGACATCCGGCCCGGCGAGATCGTGGCTCTGGTCGGGGAGTCGGGGTGCGGCAAGACGACGCTGGCCCGCGCTCTGCTCGGCCTGGTCCCACCCACCGCGGGACACGTCACCTTCGACGGAGCACCGCTCGACTACTCCTCCCGTGCTCTCAAGGCGTACCGGAAGCGGGTCCAGCTGGTGCTTCAGGACCCGAGTGGGTCGCTGAACCCGCGGCACACGGTCTACGACGCGGTGGCCGAGGGGCTGCGCATCCACGGCCACGGCGGTGACGAGCGGGCTGCAGTCACCGAGGCGCTGAACCGGGCCGGACTCCGGCCGCCCGAGCGGTTCTTTCTGCGATATCCACACGAGCTCTCCGGCGGCCAGCGTCAGCGGGTCGTCATCGCGGGCGCGATGGTCCTCGAGCCCGAACTCCTCGTCGCCGACGAGCCGGTGGCCTCGCTCGACGCCTCGGTACGCGGCGAGATCCTCGCCCTGCTGCTGCGACTGCGCGCCGAACTGGGCCTGTCCGCGCTGGTCGTGACCCACGACCTCGGTCTCGCCTGGAACATCGCCGACCGGGTCGCGGTCATGTACCTGGGCCGGATCGTGGAGACGGGCGATGTGGAGCAGGTACTCACAGCCCCCCGTCACCCTTACACCCAGGCATTGCTGTCGGTGCTCCCGGAGGCACCGGGAACCCCCGTGGTCCTGACCGGCGAGCCCCCGGACCCGGCCCGCATCCCCACGGGCTGCCGCTTCCACGCCCGCTGCCAGGTTCTGACGAGTGGAGAGGCGGACACGGCGGGCGTCGCGGACGCATGCCGCACCCGGGATCTGGAGGTGCTGGACGGTGGGGCGCAAGCGCAGGTGGCATGCCACTGGGCGCGGGCGAGCGTGGCCACGTGAACACCCTCCAGCCACCGACTCTCACAGGCCCCCGCGGATGTCGTACGGGCCCGTGAAACACCGGTTCCCGGCACCTCACGCGAGGTGCCGGGAACCAGAGTCGACTGAGGGTCAGGCCGCGTGGACCACGTCCTTCTCCTCGGCGAAGTGGCACGCCGACTCATGAGCCGCGGGCGAGTCCGTGCCCTTGAAACGCTGGGGGATCGCCAGGAGCGGAGTCTCCGAGGCACACCTGTCCGTGGCCTTCCAGCAGCGGGTGCGAAAGCTGCAGCCGGACGGCGGGTTGGCCGGGGACGGCACGTCACCGGTCAGGATGATCCGCTCGCGTTGCTCGCGGGCTTCCGGGTCCGGCACGGGAACCGCCGACAGCAGCGCCTGGGTGTAGGGGTGCGTCGGGTGGTCGTAGATCTGCTCGTCCGAGCCGATCTCGGCGATCTTGCCGAGGTACATCACGCCCACACGGTCCGAGATGTGCCGGACGATCGACAGGTCGTGCGCGATGAAGATGTAGGAGAGGTTGAACTCGTCCTGCAGTCGCTCCATCAGGTTGATGACCTGCGCCTGGACGGACACGTCCAGTGCGGAGACCGGCTCGTCGCAGATGATGATCTCCGGGTTGAGCGCGAGGCCGCGG
>NZ_JAYWVC010000216.1:0-12775 GCF_036281785.1 Streptomyces chiangmaiensis
CGGGGAACGTCCGGACGTCGCCCATTCCCTGACCGGCTGTCCACGTCCGGGTCGGTCCTGTCCGCCGGTCCACCGGTGGGCGGGACCAAGGCCGATGCCACGCGCAGTCCTCTGCGGCAGTCCGACGGCCCGTACGCCGTCGTGCGCAGACGCTCCACCCCCTGCCCGGGTGCGGCGTGGCCCTCATCATCCCAGACGGGAGTCGTAGATGTTCAACGACATCGGGCCGCTCGAAGTTGTGACACTGGCCCTGCTGGCCGCCATTCTGGTCGGGCCTGACAAGCTCCCCAAGATGGTGTCCGACACGGCGCGTGCCCTGCGCAAGGTCCGCCAGATCTCACAGAGTGCTCAGGCGAGCATTCGTGACGAACTCCCTCCCGAGCTCAAGGACCTGAACCTGGAGGACCTCAATCCGAAGACGCTTGTGACCAGACACTTGCTGAACGACGCGAGCCTGAGCTTCGACAAGCTCGCGGCGGACCTCGATCTCGAAGGGGAGGCGTCCCGCAGCCCCGCGGCGAAGGCCTCCGCGCAGTCCGCCGGACCAGGCTCCATCGACACGACCGGCGACCACCGGAATTGAGAAACCTCCGGTGCTGACAGGTCACGGCGCCGGGAGCCGTCAGGGCGCCGCTGCGGGCGGACACCCCCGGCCGGGACGGTCTCTGCGTCCCCCCTCGCCCCCACTCACCGGGCTGCCCCGGTCGCCGCCGGCCCGTGCCATCAACGGCAACACCCCATCAGCCACGCCCGGTCCTCCCGGGCCGCCTCACGTTCTTAGGGAACCAACCATGTTCGGCAAGCTCGGAGCCCCCGAGATCCTCCTCATCCTCCTCGTCGTCGTACTGCTCTTCGGCGCCAAGCGCCTTCCCGGGATGGCCCGTTCCTTCGGGCAGTCGTTGCGGATCCTGAAGAGCGAGGCCCAGGCCATGCGCAAGGACGGCGTTGACGAACCGCAGGTTGACGTGTATTCGGCCGCCCCCACCCTGCAGCCCGCGGCCGGCGTCCAGCACGCGCCCCCTGAAGCCGCTGAAGCGGACATGCCTCACCGGCGTTGAAACTCCGTCACCACTGACAGACACGTGTGCGGTCGGTGCCGCACACGAAGGGACCGGGACCTGCCCATGCCCACCAGTACACCGCACGATGCCGCGCGAATGCCCCTGAGGGGAGCACCTTCGCGAGCTGCGCACGCGTCTGATGAAGGCCGTCGGCGCGCTCCTGCTCGTCACTGTCGTCGCGGCCTTCTTCTACAAGGACCTCATCGGATTCCTCATCGATCCCCTGCCGGGCTGCGCCCCGGGCGGGCTGGTCGGCGAGAACGATGCGGAGCGCTGTGGCGTGATCTCCCTCAACGGTCTGCTCTCGCCCTTCTCCCTCGCGCTGAAGGTGGCGATCACCGCGGGAGTCGTGGCGGCGAGTCCGGTGTGGCTGTATCAGCTGTGGGCCTTCGTCGCGCCGGCCCTGCACCGCAGCGAGAAAAAGTACACGCTGGTCTTTCTCGGCGCCGGTATCCCTCTGTTCCTGCTGGGTGCCGCCGTGGCGTACAGGGTGCTGCCCACTACGGCACGGGTGCTGATCGCCTTCACCCCGGACGGGGCCACCAACCTCCTGCCGGTCGACGACTTCCTCAACCTGGCAACCCGTATGGTCGTCGTCTTCGGTCTGTCCTTCGAACTCCCCGTCTTCCTCGTGCTGCTGAACTTCGCCGGCGCGATCAGCGCGCGCCGGATGATCGGCTGGTGGCGCGGCATGTTCCTGAGTATCACCGCCTTCGCGGCGCTCGCCACGCCGAGCACGGATCCGCTGAGCATGGTGCTGCTCGCGGCGCCGATCTGCGTCCTGTACCTCAGTGCGTGCGCGGTCGCCTGGTGCAACGACCGCCGTCGTCGGCGTACCGGTGACGGCGAGCCGGGCGCAGGTCTCCGGGACACGGAAGCGTCCCCGCTGGACCTGACTCCGGTCCCGGTCGCGGCCCCCGACCGCATCGCCGAGTGAAGGCGGACAACGGCACGCATCCGGAATGGTGCCAGGACGCTCAAGCGCTGTCTGTCCTCCACCGCGGTGGTTGTACAGCCCTACGAGAGTGAGCGTGCGTCAGGTGAGCCATCGGTACAGTTCGAGCGCGATGCCCACCTCCAGGCCGTAGTCGGCCAGAGGCCTGGACAACAGCTTCTCCGCGTGGTGGATGCGATTGACGACGGTGTTGCGGTGCGCAGAGAGCTCCTCGGCCCTTGGTGAGGTGCTGTACGTCCGGCGGATGTAGACCCGGACCGTCTCACGCAACTCGGCGTCCGCGGAGGCAAGTTGTCCCAGCACTCGTGCGACGAACTCGTGCACGACCTGCTCGCTCCGTGCCCCCAGCACTGCGAGTGAGACATCGTCGAAGGTGGCGACCTGCACGTCATGCACGCGCATCATCAGACGCCCTGTCTCGATGGCTTCACAGTGGCTGCGGCGGAATCCGTCCACGCCCTCCCCACCGAGCCGATCTTCCTCGGCGAAGAGGTGATCTTCTCCAGCAAATCAGACATGCCTCCTGTACAACCCTTCCTCCTCTTGCGGCGTCAAACACGGCGCCGGACATAGGAACGGCACCTATCCGGACACCCCCCGCGCCCCCGAGCCAGCCGGTCGTATCTGAGCCAAGGAGCCGCTCATGCGCAAGCACCGCTCGGCCGCCGTCGCGGCGGCATCGTTTCTCCTCGTGACGGGCGCGGTCATCGCGACCGCTCCGAGCGTCTACGCCGGAACACCCGGCGGAACACACGCCAACGACCGCAACACCGACTTCAACGGCGACGGATACGACGACGTGCTCGTCGGCGGCCCCGGGGCGGCGGTCGGCGGGCACAAGGGCGCCGGCATGGTGACCGTGCAGTACGGCGGACCCAAGGGCATCGGCACCACCAGGGGCAAGGCCTTCAGCCAGAACTCCACGGGCGTCCCCGGCGCCGCCGAGACCGGTGACGGCTTCGGCAAGTCGCTGGCCACCGGCGACCTCGACGGCGACGGCTATGACGACGCGATCATCGGCATCCCCGGCGAGGACCTCGGCGCCGTCGCCAACGCGGGCGCCGCGGTCGTCCTGTGGGGCACGCCGAACGGCCTCACCGGATCGGCCAGCGACTGGCTGCAGTCCGACGACCTCACCACGGGCGGCAGGTTCGGCGCCTCGCTCGCCGCGGCCCGCTTCGGCGACACCACTCCGGGCGACTTCCTCGCCGTCATGGACTCGGTCGGGCTGACGATCTACACCTTCGAGCCCGCCCCCCAGCCCACCGCCAAGAGCGCGGACGCGCAGGCGCGGCGGCCGGTGCAGAAGTCGCGCACCACGCTCACCTCGCCTCCACGGAAGACGCTCAGCCAGGCCTCCGCCGACGACGCGCCGGGCATCCAGCCCAAGTCGATGACCACGGGCGACTACGACAACAACGGCTTCGCCGACCTGGTCGTCTCCGGCACCAGCGTGGGCGACGAGCCGGGCTACGGCTGGTCGTACATCCTGCCCGGCACCGCGTCGAACGAAGAGCCGCTGCCGATCACCGCGGTGCGCGGCGGCCCAGTCGTCGCGTCCGGCGACATCAACCGCGACGGCTACGACGACCTGGTCACCGGAGAGCCGCACAGCCCGGACGACGGCGGCGAGAGCATGAGCGGCGGCATGGTCGGCGTCTACTACGGCAGTGCGGACGGGCCCGCCGGCCAGGAGGGGCCGGGCACCCCTCCCGTGTGGTGGACCCAGAACTCGGCGGGCGTGCCGGGCTCGAGCGAGCAGGGCGACGGCTTCGGCACCGACCTCTCCGTCGGCGACAGCAACCGCGACGGATACGCGGACGTGGCGATCGGTGTCGCGGGCGAGGACATCGGCGCCGTCGCCAACGCGGGCGCCGTCACGGTCCTGCGTGGCTCGGTCAAGGGCATGACGTCCACCGGCGCACTGTCCGTGAACCAGGGCACCGCAAACGTCCCGGGCACCGTCGAGAAGGGCGACAAGTTCGGCGGCCAGGTCTCCTTCACCGACCCGAACGACGACGGCCGCTTCGGCCTGCTCGCCTCGGCACCCGGTGAGAACACGAACGACGGCTATGTCTGGGTGTTCTCCGCGGGCAGCTCGGGCCTGACCACCTCCGGCTCCTGGAGCTACGGCCCGAGAGCGTTCGGCGGCCTGCCGACGGACGCGCTGTACGGGGCGGTGATCGACGACTAGGCGGTACGGCTGGGCGGTACACGGCGAGCGGCTGGGTCTTCTCCGGGACCAGCAGCGGCCTGGCCACCAGCGGCTCGTCGTGGTTCAACGGCGCCACCCTCCGTGCCCCGTCCTCGGATGCCCGTTTCGGCGAGACCCTCGCTCCGTGACAGCCGCGCCACAAGCCTCACAACAACGCCGCCTGCCGAGGGGCGGGGACCCCGCTCCCCGTTCCGCCGGACCTGGCGGTACCTCGCAGTCAGAACTTTTGTCCGGGCTACCCGGGCACGTACCTATGAAGAATGGGGAAGGGGCATATCAGTATGCGGAGAACCCAGGATCAGTACCGACGCCGTCGTCGATGGCTCGCTCTCGTCGCCGTGCCGGGCGCCGCCGCCCTGATCGCGGGCGGCACCGGTTCGGCCGGCGCCGACGAGCAGACCGACAGCCTTTTCATCGCCAGCCCGTACGAGCTTCCGCTGCCCGTCGCCGACAGTGAGAGCGGCACCGCAATCCAGCGGCCCTTCGAAGTGCAACTCCAGCACTACAACGCGGACAACATCGTCACCGGTGGTTATCTCACCGTTGACGCAAGCGGGCTGGCGGACGTGGCCGAGGTGACATGGCCCGACACCTGTACCCCGGACAGCCTGGCACCGCTCACCGCCCTCTGTGACTTCGGGGAAATCGCCGTGTCGTGGTCGTACACGAGCGTCGCCGAGATCCGGCTGCGTGCCAAGGCGGACGCCGCTGTCGGTGCCTCCGGCACCCTGCGCATGTCGGCGATCGCCGACAGCTCCTTCGGGCAACTCAACGCAGCCATGGCGGAGGTGCCCGTCAGGATCGGCGACGGGCCCGATCTGTCGCTCAACCAGGTGCCCTACCTCGACGGCATCGCGCCGGGTACGGACGTCGACCAGCCGGTCCGGCTCAGCAACTTCGGCAACCAGCCTGTCGACCGCGCCCTTCTCACCTTCTTCGTGTCGCACGGGCTCGCGCTCAAGAACCGGTACGGGAACTGCCAGTATGACGACGTCGATCGGGTCGGGAATCCGACGATCGCCATCGTGGTGTGTGTCATCGACCAGCCGGTCGTGCCCGGTACCACCTACGACCTGTCGGGCGCCGCCGCAGTACGGGCCACCTCCGCCGCCCTGTACGAGCGGTTCGACTACGCCGTCCAGCCGTACTCCGACGAGGCATACCAACAAGCGCTGCGCTTCGGCGAGTTCGTCCCCGGCTCCGGCGCCGACCTCACTCTGGAGCCGGTGGCTGCCCCGTTGACGGCCACGGCCCTGGCTGCGGACCTCGACGAGGAGGACAACTACCGCACCACCCTGATCAACGTCGCCAACACCGCCGATCTGATCGCGCTCGGTGACGAGGTGCGGGGGAAGCCCGGTGACATCGTCACCACCACCGTCGGGGTGAAGAACAACGGGCCCGCCTGGGTCGCCTCGCTCGGGGCGGGTGCCCAGGTCGCGCCGGTCGAGGTGCAGCTTCCCGAAGGCACGACCGCCGTCGCCAAGCCGGACACCTGCTTCATCCCGTGGACCGGCGGCGACGATGACGGGACCGCTGAGCCCGTGGACACGGGGCACTATGTGTGCCAGACGCCGATCTACCTCTGGGAGAAGGGCCGGAACACTTTCACCTTCACCATGCGGATCGACAGCGTGGATCCCGCCAACGCCCCCGGTTCGGTCAGCCTTCCCGACAACGGAATCGAGGGGCCGCGGATCAGCGACTTCGACCCGCAGTTGCACAACAACACCGCACCGTTGACCCTCGTCGCCGGCCGCGGTTGACACCCCCGCACGCCAGAGGACAGGCCGGTCATCGGGGATGTGCGCGAACTACGTCTTCCGGGCCGCGATCAGCGTGGCGGTCCGGTCGATCTGCCCGAGCGCCTTCTTGAGCTTGCTGCTGAGCTCCACGGCGAAGTCCTTCGGCTCCAGCCGCAGCTGCGTAGTGGGGCGCACTGACTTGACCTCGATGAGCAGCACCAAGCCACCGAAGACGACGATCTGGTCGTCGCGGAACCAACTTCACAAACTGGGCGCGCTGGAGGCGCCCCGATAGAGCCGGAAGAAGTCGCCGCAGCCAGTGCAACCTTGCGGGCTGCTGGAGTGTCTTGCATGGGCAAGCGTCACTTCATCGCTGTTGCCCCCGTATCGGAGGACTTCGAAATGAGACGCTCCACCCTCGCCATGGGAACCGTGATTGCGGCCTCCCTTGCGACCCTGCTCGGCCCGGTCTCCACCGCTCACGCCGGCCCCAATTGCACCCTCGGGTTCTGCTCCCATACCTCTAACGACAGCAACCTCTCGGTGTACATCGCCAAGAACTGGTGCTGGTCCACGGGCACCACGGGCTCCGCCACAACGTCGGATCCCTACTGCTCGTCCAGCTCAGAGCGGATGTGGATCTCACCGGGTCAGGATTCCCCGTCGGGCCAGGACTGGGACACGTTCCGTGTCGACGCCGGCTGGTGCTACTCAGTGAAGTTCACGGAGGCCGAGTGGTACGGCCTGCACGAGTGGTGGGTGACCTACAACCGGGTCGGGCAGAGCACGCCGTTCTGGGTGAAGGTGGAGAACAACGCCATCGCGTCGGTCAGGGCCCAGCGGTACGGCAGCTGCCCCTGAGGCTCGCGCGCAGCGATCTTCACAAATGGAGGCGATTTGAGGCGCCTCGCTGGTCCCAAATGACGCCGCCGTAGCCTAAGGCGGTGGTGAAGTGGAGGACCGTGGCGTTGCCGGTGCCCTGGCTGCTGTCTGCGGGGGCGAGGCTGGGATGGTTCGGCGGGGCGCAACTGTATTGCCCATGAGGACGATCGTTCGGCTGAAGCCTCATGGAGCCCTTCGCCGGGTAGGCGACCGCCCTTCACGACCACGTTTCGCTCATCAGCCCCGGCCGGTGCCCTCGCCGGCCGGGGCTGCCCTCGTTCATCGCCGGGCGCGTGACCGGCTGGAGCCCGGCCGCGTTGCCCGGGCGTGGATGCCTATGAGCACTTCGACCTCGACGAGATCGACTTCGCCCCGTCGCGCACACGACCAAGCGCCTGGCCCTGCTCTCCTTCGAGGGGGCGCACCATCTGCTGCACCTGCTGAGGATGGTTGCCCAGGCTGGCGGGGCAATGCCCGCCGGGGCTGACCGGCCGGCGCGAGAGATCGCCGCCCGTATTCCGTCGGAGAGCCGACCGCATCACCTGGACGGGCCGCATATATGGGGCCGCACCCGAATCCCGGGTGCGGCCCAACGCGTTCCGTCTCAAGCCTTACCCCGCCAATTTCAGGAAGGAATAAAGCTGTCGCGATGCGCCGGGGTGTCTGCACAGACGACGACAGATACGGCTGCTGACAGGACACCCGCCTGGTTACGAGGCCAGCCCTCTGGCCCCGCGGGGAGGTGGATCCGCCACGGCCAGGGCCGGTTCGTTCGGCCGCCTTCTTCCCTGGCCTGCCGTTGTGGGATGGCGTCGATCTTGTGCGTGGGCGCTCCTGTGATGCGGCGCTTCAGCTGGCGAATGAGTGAGTGAGTTGGCGAGACTGAGTTCCTCAGTCGGCTCATCCGGTCACGTGGGAGCAGCGCCGGTGACGAGGCCGGACAAGGGGGAGGGCTCTGCGGTGGTGGGGGACGACAGCATGGTGGCCATCGACTACGCCGAGATCCGGCGCTACTGCTCCGCAGCTGCTCAGGCGCTCGTTGATGCCGGGATTCCTCCAGGTGAGCTGGGGGAACGGCCTTCTACTGGACGAAAGGCGACCCGGCTCTACAGCGGGGACCGTGGGCGGATGGTCTCCTGGTGTTCTGGGGGACCAGAGGAGGGCGCCACGGCTGGGGGTATGCCCCCATCGACGACGAGGGTGATCCCGCGCTCGCTGACGTGACCTGGCTGCCCGTCGCCTCTTCGATCGCGCCCGACTTGCTGGCGGAGCACGTTCGGCGCCTTCTCGCCGAAGGCGCTCCGCTGGCAGGTGCTGAGCGTCAGCGCTGACGAAGCCCACCCCCTGGAGTGTTCAGTCACTACTTCGGGCCGGACGGTAGACCCTTCTACCGAGGTCTCGCGAGTTCGAATATTCATTCTATATAGTGGGGTGCCGGAAGTCGGTGGTATGTCCTGGGACACGACGGCATGCGAAGCGACGACGCTGATGCACGTGCGCTGCCCCGACCGTCTGCCGGAAGACACCTACCGGCAGGTCCTTGAGCAGCTCGCGGAGCTCTCCCGGTCGTTCAGGCCCTGCCCCCTTCGGCGGCTGTGGTAGAGCTGAAGGGCGCCCTGCGCTACCACGGTGCCGACGCCCGGAGACTGGGGGAGGTGCTGCGGGTACGTACGATTTCCCGCCTCGGTATCGACGTGCGCGTGGGAATCGGCCCATCCATCACCGTGGCGGCCACGGCCTCCGACCAGATCGGCCCGCCCGGAGGTGTCCTCGCCTGACCCCGCCCACGTCGCCGAGTGGCTCGGCCCGGTGCCCGTGGAAGCCCTCTACGGCATCGGACCCCGCCAGGCCAAGGTGCTGCGGGACTACGGCATCCATTGCGTGTCCTGCTCGCCGACCGTGTCAGCGTGCGCGTTGTGGCCGCACGTCTGACAGTGGAACTTGTCCTGGGTGGGCCGGTTCTCCTGGGCGGTGTGCCCGCCTGCGGGGCACCGCTGGGAGGTGTTGCGGGGGTCCACGGCGATCACTTGTCCGGTACCTTCCGCCTTGGCGGCCAGGACCGCGAGGCCCCCCCATCCGCCATCGCCGATCGAGTGATTGAGCCCGGCCTTCGCACCGGCCCCGTTGGGCAGGAAACTGCCCGGCTTCCGGGGATCCGGCCCCGGCTCGGGAGCCTTGCCCATGTTGCGGATCTTGAGGTCTTCGTGGGCGATGACGTCGTGTTCGCGGACGAGGTCAAGCGCGGTTTTGTGGGCGTGGCCCAGGTGTTGGCGGCGGACCTTGAGGTGCAGCCGGGCCACGGTTTCCACGGCCATGCGGCGGCGCTTGCAGCGGCTGAGCGCCTGCAGGGCCTTCTTCAGCTTGACTGCGGCCATTTCCCCGTGACGCGGGCTGGGTATCGCCTTCGAGGATCCGTGCTCGGCCCCGTACTGGGCGCGTGCCTCGCTCACGGCGCGCTGGCACGTGCGGGCGGCACCCCCGCGCTCGCGCGCCAACTGCACAGCGAGCCGGCGGAGCATCCGCCGGCCGTACGCAGCGCACGAGCCAAGCGTTGTCAGTGGCGACATATAGCGTGCGCGGATTAACTGGTGTGATGCGATGGGGGATGTACGGATGGAGTTCCGGATCGAGCGAAGCGCGTTCGCCGAGGCCGTGGCCTGGGCGGCCAGGTCGTTGCCCGCGCGTTCGCCTGTGCCCGTGCTGGGCGGCTTGATGCTGGACGCGGCGGAAGGACGGCTGCGCATCTCGGGCTTCGACTACGAGGCGTCTGGGACCATCGAGGTCCCGGCGGAGACGCTGACAGCCGGTCGGGTGCTCGTGCTGGGGCGCAGACTGCTCGATATCTGCCGGGTGTTGCCCGACGCGATGGTGGTGTGCGCGCTGCAAGGCGCACGCTTCACGCTGGAAGGGGGCGGTACGCGCTTTGGGCTGTCGACATTGCCCACGCAGGAGTATCCGGCCCTTCCCGAGCTTCCCCCCGTTCGCGGAAAGGTGGATGCGGCAGAGTTCGCGGCGGCGGTCGCGCAGGTCGTGATAGCCGTCGGCCGTGACGACTCCCTCCCGGTGCTCACGGGGATCCAGCTCATGCTGGATGGCGAGTCGATGACAGTGGCCGCCACGGACCGGTACCGGTATGCCGTGCGCACGGTGCCGTGGAAGCCGGAGGTGGCAGGTTCCGAAGCGGTGCAGGTGGTGGTTCCCGGCCGCCGAATGACCGAGATCTCCCGTTCGCTGGCGAAAGCGGGCCTGATCCGCATCGGGCTGACCAGTTCAGGCGGCTCGGGTGGTGGCTTGATGGCCTTCGAGGGAAGCGGAATGCGTACGACACTGAGATTGCTTGAAGGCCGGCTGCCGCGTTACGACAAGTTGTTCACACTGAACGGTCCAGCAGTCGCGGTCACGCAGCGGGAGGCGCTCGCCGACGCGGTCCGCCGTGTCGCGGTCGTCGCGGCGCCGAACAGCCCCATCCAGCTGGATTTCTCCGCCCAGGGAACCGTCCTCCTGCAAGCGGGGTACGAAGACGACATTGCTTCGCAGGAGCTCGCGGCCGCGTTGGTCGGCTCCGATGACCTGGCAGTCGCCTTCAACGCCGCTTACCTGCTGGAAGCCCTCAACTCCTTCAACGCCTCCCGAGTGCGCTTTGAACTTCTGGGCCCTGGCCAGCGGGCACTGCTCAGTGGCGTACCGGGCGAGGACGACGCGACGTGCGAGGACCACCGCCATCTACTCATGTCAGTACGGCAACTGAGCTGACGAACACCAGAAGCGACCCCTTGGAATAGATCATCTAGCCACGACCAAGAAGATTTCGACATTCGTGGGGCTACCGGGCCGCTCTCGCATCATCATCAAGGCATGGCTGACTCACTGCGGGCGGAACCCCCAGAAGAAGGCATGCGATACCGCGCGACCCCGCTGGACACCTCCTTCACCTTTCGCCGAGCTGGCGGGGCGCCGTCCCTGGCCTGGGCACGAGGAGACAACGGTCGCGTCTTCCTTGCCGTGGGCGTCGCCCGTGCACAGTTCTCGGGGGATCGTGCTGCAGATATCGGATCCTGTCGATGGGGGCGCCCCTCGACGTTCATGAGTTGCTTGATCTCAGAGGCAACGTTCGGGCGAGGGCATGGCCGACAAGGCCCACTCCTCACGCGCCGTCGGGACCGGCATCGCTGCACTCTACATATTTGAATCTGGACATCCAACTCAAATCGGAGTAGGCTGAGGAGGAACGATCTCAGAATATTGTGCTCGATCCGAAGCAGCCTCGCGGCCGTCGCGAGCGCTGGCTACGGAGCGGGACTGGTGCGGGCGGTGAGCGGGTTCACGCGCAGCCGCGGGCGCACGTAGTGACAGTGGAACTGGGCGGAGTCGGCGGCAGAGGGAGTCTGCTCGTGCAACTGCGTACGCCAGTGCATGTGTAGACCGATCGGATCGGATTGATCTTCACCGCAGTGGAGATGGGTCCGGCTGCCCAGGTAGACGCGACCGCGGTTGCTGGTTATGGCCCCGGGCGTCGAGCTGCTTGGGACGGCGCGAGGCGGTATGGGCGTCTCCGGGTTGCTGAGTCCGTCGCAGGATTTCCGAGACCACTGCGACTTCCAATCCCTTGATCAAATGCATGCACGAGGTGATCGGGTGGCTGCGGGTCGTGGCGGATCTCGAGAACCCAAGTCCACACTCAAATGAAAGGAAGTCCGATGCCCACAACGACTATCGAGCACACGATGCGCCGCCTTGACATCGCCACGGGCCAACGGTTCGACGACTTCATCGCGGCGTTCGTCGACGCGGTCCCAGACTTCGACGAAGCCCGGATGCGGCGCATAGCCGAGCAGAACGGGAGCTGGGACGACGCTTCGCGTGCAGTCGCCGAGAACGCGCCGAACGAGTTCGTCCTGTTTGGCGTAATTGATGCACGTCCACTGATGTCGGTAGCTGGCAATAAGCGCCCGGCGATTGAGTACCTCATGGGCAACCACACCATTGCCGAGCGTATGTACCGCCACCATCCCGATACCCTTCTGTACGCCCCGCTGCGAGTGCTCATCTACGGAAGCGACGAAGGAGAGGCTGTCTTCGCGATCGACCAGCCCTCCACCGTGTTCGCTGGGCTGGGTATCCCGGAGGTCGCGGCGGTCGGCCACGAGCTCGACCAGAAGCTCGTCGCGCTGCTGGAGCTGCTTCGCGTTGAAGTGCCGTCGTCGTTGCGTGCCTGATCCGGCATTCGACAGTTTCGAGCGCCATATCGCCGCGAGGGACAGCGCGGGCAGGTAACCGTCCTGGGTTGGGTGGAGTAGCTGCTTAGAACTCCTGACGGAATGGCTGTTTGCCCTTGGAACGTGGGTGTCTGATGGGGCGTTAGCCTGCACATGAGAAGGGGTGAGTTGCTGTCATGCGAGTCGCTGCTGGCCGAACTGCACGCGGCTTGCGCTCTGGACTGGTCCCGGGCGGTGATCGCCGGCTCCCACGTAGGGGCCATGAAGGGCGGCCCAAAACCGGACCGAGCCCGGTCGACCGTGCCCGGCTCTGGGCTGGGCGTCCACCGGTGGGTCGTCGAGCAGAGCTTCGTGCTTTTGCATTGGTTCCGCCGGCTACGCATCCGCTGGGAGATCCGCGACGACATCCACGAAGCTGTCCTCAGCCTGGCCCGCGGCATCATCTGCTGGCGGCGACTGAAGAAACCCTCACTCTCTTATGATGTTCCGAGCATCTCTCGGCAGTTCTTGTTCGGCCCAGACGGTCTTGCCGCCGCTGGTTGTGCAGCGGCATTCCTGTCGTTGGCAGAGCCGGGCGGCGACGCGGAGGCCGCGGCCGGACTCGTCAAGGTCGCGGGTCTGTCGCCGGTGGGGGAGACAGTCGCTGGCATCTGAGGCTTCGCAGGTCGTGCGGTGCGGGGTCGAGCGTCTTGGCGCCCTGC
>NZ_JAYWVC010000217.1:0-12580 GCF_036281785.1 Streptomyces chiangmaiensis
CTCGCCTGTACGCGCCGGGGTTGCCGTGCCTGGCCCAAGACTGTCCTCGTTTGCACCGGGTCCATTCCGAGTCCGCGCCGTCCCACGCGCTCCGGTCGCATCAACGGCCTCATGATGACCAGCGCCGGTGCTCACAGAAGTGTCACAATGCAGGCAGTGCCCTTCACAGCCGCCGCTACTGCGGGCCTGGGGCCGGAGGCCGTGCCAGTTCGTCGATGCGCGCTGATCCGGTAACTGGGCGGCACTGTCCTGGCCGAGTGACGTTTTGCGCCGGCCGGGCGCTGTGTGAGTGCCGAGTTCGCGCTGAGGAGAACAAGGGGACAGCGGCCGGCCGGACGTTGGACCGCGCACTCCGGGACCGCTCTCTGTGCCGCTCTGGACTCCCCCTGGGGGTGGCATGGAGAGGGACGGGGGCGGCCGGACCCCCGCCCATTGCACGGGGGTCCGGCCGCCCCGCACACCTGTCGGATCGGCGGTGGGCGGCCAGGTGCGAGCCGCGGACCGTATTGCGGCAGCTGATCCGGGGGTTCCGGGCGATTCGCCGTCGAGTCGCGGCACAACCGCCGCAGCGAGCCGTGTCCCCTGAAGCAGCGGGCGGCCGCTTGCCGTCGTCTTGACGTCTCCGTGGTCGTCCGATCGATTTGTTCTGTACTGCAAGGCCGGGGTGTAACACTTCCGGCCGAGTTCGCTCTGTCTAAGCGGACGACTGTGTCGGTCGGCCAGGACAGGGAGCACGACTCGTGCAGTGGACGAACGAAAACGGTGGAGCGTACGGCGAGGATCCGTACGGCGGCGGTTACGCGTATGGGTACGGCTACGAGTACGGCGGCAGCGCCACCATCGATACCGCCACGACGCCCTGGGGGCCGGCAGAGGTCGCGCATTCGGCCCAGCCGACGAGTTACGTCGATGTGGTGGGGCCGGACCCCTACGCCACCAGGACGAACTTTTACGTCATGGCGACGGATCCCTACGCCGTGGGGCCAGGCCCTGCCACTACGGGGTGGGACGCTCCCCATGGCGATGTGTTCACCGTGCCGCCTGCAGAACTCCATCCGTCTGGCCCTGCCGTACCAGGACCGGACACGCCGAAGAGCGGGTCGGTAGGACCCGTGTTCGTTGATTCCTCGGGGCGACGTCAGCGCCGCGTGCTGCGCGCTGCCCGCCTGCTGGTGATCCCCGCCGGCGGTTACGTGGCCCTGCTGGTCAGCACTGTGCTGGGCGGCCCCAGCGTCAGCGCCCCGTTCGTCCCACAGCCGGACTCCCCGCACCCGACCACGCCCCGGGCGACCGCGCCCGACGTCTCTCCCGGCACCGGCCACTCCGCAGGAAATGGGAGCCCTACCGTTGCGCCGGCGAACTCCCGTCCCACGCCGACGCGGAAGAGCTCCGACTCCACCGACCGGTCGGCCACTTCCGTGCCGACCGCGGCGGCCACGGGCGTCGCGTCTTCGACCCCAACGCCCCCCGACCGCAATCCCACCTCCAAGGGCCGCGCGATCGGCTCGTCCCACAACCCGGTGAAGTGATCCAAGGCCCCGTGACGTGACCAACCGCAGACGCTCCAACGCTCCTCGTGGCGGCAGCCGCACCCGCCAGATCACCCCCCGCACCCATTGGCTGCTGCTGAGCGTGCTCGCGGTGACCTTGTCGATGACCCTGCTGCTGCAGGGCTACACCCATCACATGTTCGGTATCACCTCGGACGCCGTGACCGGCGCCCGTGGCCGCGATGACACGGTCCCCAGCCAGGTGACGCGGGGTGGCCCGGTGATCGCGAACGCCGCCACCACTGCGCACACCGCAAAGGTGAAGGCCCGCACCATAGCGCTGACCTTCGACGACGGCCCGGACCCTGTCTGGACGCCACGGATCCTGGATGTCTTGCGCCGCAACCATGTGCACGCGACCTTCTTCATCGTCGGGACCCAGGCCGTCGCCCACCCGGAGCTGGTCCGCCGGATCGTCGCAGAAGGCCACCAGATCGGCATCCACACCTTCACCCATCCCGATCTGGCTCGCCTTGCCCCATGGCAGCGCTCCCTGGAACTGCGCGAGACACAGCTGGCGGTGGCCGGCGCCGCGGGGGTCACCACCGCACTGCTGAGGCCGCCGTACTCCTCCCGGAACGACGCACTGGACAACGCCGACTGGGCCGTCCTCAAGCAGGCCGACCCGGCAGGCTATGTCACGGTGCTCGCCACTCAGGACGCCGAGGACTGGCAGCGTCCAGGCGTGGAGCGGATCCTCGCCCATGCAACACCGCACGGCCACGCAGGGCAGATCGTGCTGATGCACGACGCCGGCGGTGACCGGTCCCAGACCGTCGCCGCGCTGAGCACGCTGGTGCCGCGGCTCAAGGCACAGGGTTTCAAGTTCGCGACGGTCTCCGATGCGGTCGGCATGGCCGCACCCGTCCACCCCGCCGGGCTCGCGGACCATCTGCAGGGGCTGGCCCTCATCACGGCGCTGCAGGGCGGCGACTGGATCGTGTGGCTACTGGGCCTGCTGATGTACGCGGCCGGAGCGGTCAGCGTGCTGCGCGCGCTGGTCGTGCTGTTCGCCGCCCGACGGCACCGGCGCCTGCGCAGGAGAGGCCTGGGATGGTCCTCGGGGCCACCGGTGACCGAGCCCGTCAGCGTCATCGTCCCCGCGTACAACGAGAGCGCCGGGATCGAGGCAGCCGTGCGATCACTACTCGCCTCGAACCATCCGGTCGAGATCATCGTGGTGGACGACGGTTCCACCGACGGCACCGCCGACCTGGTGGAATCGCTCCACCTTCCGGTACGAGTGATCCGCCAGCAGAACGCGGGCAAGCCCGCCGCCCTCAACTCAGGACTCGCAGCCGCCTCCTGGGACCTGGTGGTCATGGTCGACGGTGACACGGTCTTCGAACCCGACACCGTCCGCATGATCGTGCAGCCCTTCGCCGATCCTCGCGTGGGCGCCGTCTCGGGCAACGCCAAGGTCGTCAACCGCGGCGGTCTGCTGGGCCGCTGGCAGCACATCGAGTACGTGGTCGGATTCAACCTCGACCGTCGCCTGTTCGACATCGCACAATGCATGCCGACCGTACCCGGAGCCGTCGGCGCGTTCCGCCGCCGGGCACTGATGGACCTCGGCGGTGTCAGCGACGCCACCCTCGCCGAGGACACCGACCTCACCATGGCACTGTGCCGAAACGGCTGGCGCGTGGTGTACGAGGAGGGAGCGAGGGCCTGGACCGAGGCGCCCGCTTCGCTCAACGCCCTTTGGCGGCAGCGATACCGGTGGTGCTACGGCACCCTGCAGGCGATGTGGAAGCATCGCGGCGCGCTGGTGCAGCGCGGCCCGGCCGGAAAGCTGGGTCGCCGCGGCCTGGTGTATCTGCTGCTCTTCCAGGTACTTCTGCCCCTGCTCGCACCCGTCGTGGACATCTTTGCCCTCTACGGGCTGGTCTTCCTCGATCCGGTACGGATCATCGGGCTGTGGCTCGCCATCCAGCTACTGCAACTCATGATGGGGCTCTACGCGTTCCGCCTGGACGGAGAGCGCGCGGGCCCGCTGTGGAGCCTGCCGCTGCAGCAGTTCGTCTACCGGCAGCTGATGTACCTGGTGGTGATCCAGTCCCTTTTCACCGCCGTGTCGGGCTCACGCCTGCGGTGGCAGCGCATGGAACGGTACGGCAGCCTGCAGGCCCCGCAGGGCGCGAAGGCGCCCCGCAATGGCCACACCTCGCCTGAGCCCGGGTTTGCGCAGGCGGCACAGCACGAGGGCTTGGTGCAGCCGCCGCCGTACGGCGGTTTCCAGCAGCCCGCACCGCACGAGACACCACACTGGTACTGAGAGGGGCGTGGCGGCGGGATGCCGGGAGGCCGCGATCAGGCTCGGTGGACCGAGTTACCTTCGGACCGTTTCGCGCCCTGTTACTGAGCAAAGCAGTCACGGATACCAGGTTCGGCCGGCGGCCCCGACCTGATGACTGGCCCAGTGCCTGTTCGGGACTTTCCCCAGCTCCCATCCCGCGTGCCGTCGACCCACACACCGGGGACCACGCCCGCTCCGCTCTGCCTGGGTCGACGGGAGACAGGATGGGAGCCCCCGCGCACGCCACTACGCGGCCGGCACTTGCGAACGGCGGCCCGTCCGCCTCGGGGTCTGAGTACCTCGCGGGAGGCTCGTCCTGACCATGGCCGCTCTCTGCGGGGCTCGAGAGCCCGGAGAGAGCACCGGTGCGCTGTTGGCTCCTTTCGGCGAGACTCAGCGACACGGTGGGCCGGAGTGGCATCGAGACGAGACACGGGCAGTTCGGCGAGAGGAAGACGAAGTCGTCCGAGACGAGACGGGGTCAGGGAGGCGAACAACGGGGGAGGAGAACCGAGAGTCCGCGGAGATCGGCGAGACGGGGCAGACGTCGGGTGCCGCGTCTCGGGGCGGCCGGTCTCGGCCCGCTGGGGGGAAGGCGGAGGAAGTGATGTGGGAGCACTTCCAGCGGCAACTGGCTGCGGGGCGTGTTCCCGGTGGGGCGGAGCTGGATCGGGTGGCAGGGGGCCGTCCGGCCCCGGTCGTACGCCGGACGGCCCGGCCGAAGCTCACTTCGCGGGGCGGTGACCTGGGGTGTCCGGCTGATCCAGGTGAGAGGCCAGGACCGCGGCCTGGACGCGGCGCTGGACGCCGAGCTTGGCCAGCAGCCGGGAGATGTGGTTCTTGACGGTCTTCTCCGAGAGGTAGAGCTTCTTGCCGATCTCACGGTTGGTCAGGCCGTCGCCGATCAGGGCAAGGATGTCCCGCTCGCGGGGCGACAGGCTCGCCAGCTCAGGAGCGATGGCCGGTGTGCCGGCGGGGTCGGCGCGCAGCGAGCGCATCAGACGGGCGGTGGTCGCGGGGTCGAGCATGGACTGGCCCGAGGCGACCGTGCGGACCGCCGAGACCAGGTCGGAGCCCTTGATCTGCTTGAGGACATAGCCCGAAGCGCCTGCCATGATCGCGTCGAGCAGGGCCTCCTCGTCGTCGAACGACGTCAGCATCAGACAGGCCAGCTCCGGCATCTGATCGCGCAGCGCCCGGCAGACCGTGATGCCGTCGCCGTCCGGGAGACGTACGTCGAGCACGGCGACGTGCGGGCGCAGCGCCGGGCCGCGGACCAGGGCGTGCTCGACGCTGTCCGCGTCCCCGACCACCGAGATGTCCGGTTCGGCGTCGAGCAGGTCGGTAATGCCGCGTCGTACGACCTCGTGGTCGTCGAGCAGGAAGACACGGATCGGATTCTGCTCCGTGAAGGTGCGCGTTCCGCTCATGACGACCCCTTGTTCCCCGGTGGCGGACAGACTGCGGGCTGCCCGTGACGACGATCGTTGCTTGCCGGGCCCGGAAGCACCAGGGCCGACTGGCCCTACCCGACTTCGAATCGCGCCCGCACCGGCCCCATGGTCACTGCCCGACGGCCCCTGCCGCCAGGTGGCGGCCGGTGGGACTTTCTTGCGGGACTCAGGTTCGCAGTGCCCAGGAGGGGGTGTGACCGATGTGGAAGATGGAACGCACGAAGGTCCGGGGCTGGCGGTGGCGGAGCAATCCGTTGCGGCGGCACAGTGATGTGGTCGAGGCGTGGGTCCTGCTGGTCACCTGGACGGCAGCGGCCGTCGGCGGAGCCTTTGCCGGCTCTCTGACGGCGGGTGCCGTGGAAGACGCCGTACAGCGTGACCGGGCGGAGCGGAAGCCCGTGTCCGCCCTGATGGTCAGCCACGCGGCGAGCGGCACCCGGGACGTGGCCACCGGCATGACGTACGACCGGGTGAGGGCCAAAGTTCGGTGGACGGACACCGACGGGACCGTACGGACCGGAGAGACGAGTGTGAAGGCCGACATCGTCGCCGGCACGACGGTCACGGCGTGGACCGATGGCCGGGGGCACCTGGTGTCCGGGCCGATCAGTTCGGCCGAGGCTGCCGTACGTGCCGGACTGACGGGCGCGGGAATCGGCTTCGTGGGCGGGCTGCTGGTCCTGGCCGGCGGCCGCATGATGTGTCTGCGGATCGAACGGCGGGCCACCGAGCAGTGGGCCGTCGAGTGGGATCAGGTGGGACCGCAGTGGGTGCGCAAGACCAGTTGAGCAGCAGGGCAGTTCCGTTCGCATGGCTTGCGGGCCTACTGAACGGGGGTGAAGCGGTCGATCAGACAGCGGACCACGCCCGTCAGCGCCGGCAGACGGAACCGCGCCTCCCCGGCGTCGGAGGTGCCAGGGCGCGGCCCGTTGGTGTGCGTGATCGGCACGGGTGAGGGCGAACACGATGGCGCGGTACGTGAGTTCTCGGCGGGGTTCGTCTACCGCGTTGAGGGCGTTGATGTCGAGATCGACACCAGCAGTGCGCCCGACCGAAGCAGGTGGGCCGCGCTCCGGTGGACGCAGGCCGACGTGCGCCCCCAACGGCCCCGTCAGGCAGGGCCGTTCAGCCCCACCGGTACCGACCTTCGGCACCCGGCGGTCATGGTGCCGCGCGACCAGAGTGAGAGGCGTCAGAGACCCACCGCACAGCCCCGCTTCTCCCCGAAGGGATCACCGTCATGGCCGTGCACGAGCACCCTCACCGGAACTCCGGCTTCCATCTGCCGTCCTTCCGCAGGAACCGGACCGCCTCCGCGTCCGAGCCCATCGCGTCGACGGAGACCGACACCCACACCGCGCGGGCCTACACGCTCGCCTCGCTGAGGTTGCTCACCGGGTTCGTCTTCCTGTGGGCGTTCCTCGACAAGACCTTCGGCTTCGGCTACGCCACCCCGTCCGGCAAGGGCTGGATCGACGGCGGCTCGCCGACCAAGGGCTTCCTCAGCTCCGTCGCCGCCGGTCCGATGCAGTCCACGTTCCACTCCTGGGCCGGAAGCGCCTGGGCGGACTGGCTGTTCATGCTCGGCCTGCTCGGGATCGGTGTCGCGCTCATCGCCGGCGTGGTGCTGCGCTTCGCGGCCGCCGCCGGCACCTTGATGATGGCGCTGATGTGGCTGGCCGAATGGCCGCCCGCCAAGCACCTCTCGGACGGCTCGGCGAGCATGTCGACGAACCCGTTCGCCGACTACCACCTCATCTACGCCGTCGTCCTGATTGCCCTGGCCGCCGTTTCCGCGGGCGACGCCCTCGGCCTCGGCCGAGTTTGGGCGAAGCTCCCGCTGGTCCGTCGCAGCCGCTGGCTGCGGTGATCGCGGCTGGTGCGGCGGGCCCCGCCCCGGGTCCGCCGCATCGCATACCGGCCAGGGCTGATCGGCCCATCGCAAGGACCGGCTGCCCCTGCCGGACACCCCGTCCGAAGACGACGCTCGTACCGGAACCCCTGTTCAGGAGGCAGAGATCATGACCCGTACCGTCACCGTCGGACTCGACGGCTCTCCCGAGAGCCGCGCCGCAGCCGAGTGGGCGGCCCGCGAGGCAGAGCTGCTCGAACTGCCGCTGAAGCTGGTCCATGTCTGGGAGCCCGTACCGGCGCCCATGGCACAGGCACCGCTGCTCGGCCCCGAGACCCACCAGCACTGGACCGAGCGCATTCCGCGCGAGGCGGCCGAGGGCGTGCGGCTGCGCCACCCCGGCCTCGACGTGACCACCGAGCAGTTGTCCGGCCGGCCCGCGGATGTCCTCGTGAGTGTGGCGAACGACGCCGAACTGCTCGTCCTCGGCTCCCGCGCCCTGGGCGGCATCGGCGGGTTCATGGTCGGCTCCGTCGGCCTGTCCGTCGTCGCCCACGCCGAACGGCCGGTCGTCCTGGTCCGCGCCGCGCAACAGGTTGCCGACGAGCACGAGACGGACCCGGTCGATGTCCCGTCGGCGGCCACGCCGTTCCGACCCGTCGTCCTCGGCCTCGACATCGAGAGGCCCGACGACTATCTGATCGCGTTCGCCTTCGCCGCGGCCGCCCGCCGAGGTACGTCCCTGCGCGTCGTGCACGGCTGGAACCCGCCCTACTACTACGACACCTACGGCGTGGCCACCGACCTGGGACTCCGCGAAGAGCTGGCGCGGCAGGAAAGCACCGCGCTGACCGAGGTGCTGCGCCCCTGGCGAGAGAAGTTCCCGGCCGTCGAAATCATCGAGCAGTCCCACTACGGCACCCCCGGCAACCACCTCGTCGACGCCTCCCGTGAAGCCTGCCTCGTGGTCGTCGGCCGGCGCGCCCGCCGCAGCCCGCTCGGCACCCACATCGGCTCCGTGACCCATGCCGTCCTGCACCACTCCACCGCCCCCGTCGCCGTCGTCCCGCACGGCTGACACACCCCCTGACCCCCCGAACCGCTGAGGAGCAGACACCATGAAGGCAGCGGTCGTACGAGCCCTCGGCGAGCCCCTGGTCATCGAGGACCGCCCCGACCCCGAGCCCGGCCCCGGCCAGGTCCGCATCCGTGTCGAGGCCTCCGGGCTGTGCCACACCGACATCCACGCCGCGCACGGCGACTGGCCGGTCCGGCCGAACCCGCCGTTCGTGCCCGGCCACGAGGGCGTCGGACTCGTCGAGAAGCTCGGGGAGGGCGTCACCCATCTGGCCGTCGGGCAGCGGGTCGCCGTGCCGTGGCTCGGCCGGGCGTGCGGGCGGTGCGAGCACTGCCTGTCCGGCTGGGAGACGCTGTGCGAGCAGCAGATCAACACCGGCTACGGCTGCGACGGCGGGTACGCCGAGAAGATGCTGGCCTGGGCCGACTTCGCCCAGCCCGTGCCCGACGGCATCACCGCCGTCGACGCCGCCCCGCTGACCTGCGCCGGCGTCACCACGTACAAGGCACTCAAGGTCGCCGGAGTGCGGCCCGCCCAGCTCGTCGCGATCTCCGGGATCGGCGGACTCGGCCACCTCGCCGTGCAGTACGCGAAGATCGCCGGAGCCACCGTCGCCGCGATCGACGTCACCGACGAGAAGCTCGAACTCGCCACCGCGCTCGACGCCGACCTCGTCATCGACGCCCGCAAGGACGACGTCGGCGAGGTGCTCAAGCGGCACGGCGGCGCGCACGCCGCGATCGCGCTCGCCGTGAACGACGCGGCCTTCGAGGCCGTCAACTCCGGGCTGCGGCGCGGCGGCAAGCTGGTCATGGTGGCGCTGCCCGCGCACGGCACGGTTCGGGTCCCGATCTTCGACACCGTCCTGAACGGCACCAGCGTCATCGGCTCCATCGTCGGCACCCGGCAGGACCTCGCCGAGGTCTTCCAGCTGCACGCCGCCGGGCAGACCGGTCATCAGCGAGACCCGCCCGCTGGCCACCGTCAACGAGTGCATCGACGAGGTACTGCGCGGCCAGGTCAAGGCGCGGATCGTCTTCGACCTCGCCCTGGGACGGTGAGGGCGATGACCCTGCCGATCGTCGTCGGCGTCGACGGCTCCGAGCCCAGCCTGCGCGCCGTCGACTGGGCGGCCGACGAAGCCGCCGTACGCGGACTGCCACTGCGCCTGGTGTACGCCTCGCTGTGGGAGCGGTACGAGGGCACCCACCTCACCGATGACCTGCACAAGCCGTCCGAGGAGATCATGGCCGAGGACATCGTCGAGATCGCGGCGCGGCGCGCCCGGCGCCGGCGGCCCGACGTGACGGAGTCCACCGATGTGCTGGCCGAGGAACCCGAATACGCCCTGGTCCACGAGAGCCGGGATGCCACCCTGCTGGTGACGGGCACCCGGGGCCGCGGCGGCCTCGCCGAGGCACTGCTGGGCTCCGTGAACCTGACCGTCGCCGGGCACGCGCACTGCCCGCTGGTCGTCGTGCGCGGCAACCACGACAACCAGACCGCGACGCCGGCCCACGGCAGGATCGTCCTGGGCGTCGGGGAGGACGGCAAGGAGTCGGCGGCCGTGCGCTTCGCCTACGAGGAGGCGCGGCGGCGGAGGGTACCCCTGGACGCCGTACGGGCCTGGCGGTGCCCCGCGTACGAGACCACCGACCACCCGCTGCTCGCCGGAGAGCCCACCCGGCTGCACGAGCAGCAGGCGGTGGAGGCCCTCGAAACCGCGCTCCAGAACCTCCCCGACGACATCGAGGCACACCGCAGTACGGTCGAGGGCCACGCCCGGGCCATCCTCGTGGCCGCCTCGCACGACGCCGACCTCGTGGTCGTCGGAGCCCGGCGCCGCCCACGGACCTTCGGGCTCCAGCTGGGCCGGGTGGCCCACGGTGTGCTGCACCACTCCGCGTGCCCGGTCGTCGTGGTACCCGAGCCGGTGTGACCTCGATGACCGGCCGCTCGGAGACTCACCGTGTGGTCGGGGACATAGGTCTACGGCAGACAGGCGCCCGTCGCCCGCACCCACTCCTGCGGCCTGACCAACTCGTCCCGCGGGCCCGGCAGTTCCTACTCGTACGCCTTGCGCGGCAGCTCCGCCGTCTGTCCGCCGGCCCCGCAGGCACCGCCCGCTGACCTCTACGACTTCCGGAGTCCCACCCATGTCCACGGTCGAGCACCGGGACGCCATCGTACTTTCCGACGACGAACTGCGCACCCTGGACGCCCACTGGCGTGCCGCGAACTACCTGGCCGCCGGGCAGATCTACCTGATGTCCAACCCGCTGCTCACCGAGCCCCTGAGGCCCGAGCACATCAAGCCCCGGCTGTTCGGCCACTGGGGCACCTCGCCCGGCCTGAACCTCGTGTGCACCCACCTCAACCGGGTGATCAAGGTCCGTGGACTCGGCGCCCCGTGCGTGTGGGGCCCAGGGCACGGCGGCCCGTCCGTGCTGGCCAACTCCTGGCTGGAGGGCAGCTGCAGCGAGACCTACCCCGACGTCCCGCGAGACGCGGACGGGATGGCGCGGCTGTTCAAGCAGTTCAGGTGGTCCGGCTGCTGGCCGACCACCGGATCAGCGGACTGCCGGTGATCGACGAGGACGACAAGGTCATTGGCGTCATCTCCGAGACAGACCTGATGGTGCGCCAGGCGGAGACTCCCGACCCCTTCGACCCACCGCACCACTCGCGGCTGGCCGCGCTCACGCCGGCCGGCCGGCGGCATACCGCGAAGGCTCAGGCCCGCACCGCCGGTCAGCTGATGACCCGGCCCCCGGTCACCGTGCACGCCGACGACACGATCGTCGAGGCGGCCCGCACCATGGCCAAGTCACATGTCGAGCGGCTGCCCGTGCTCGACGAAGAGGACCGGCTGGTCGGCATCGTCACCCGGCGCGACCTGCTCCAGGTCTTCCTGCGGTCCGATGCGGAGATCCGTGAAGAGGTCGTCCAGGAAGTGCTGATCCGCACGCTCTGGGTGCCGCCCACGGGTATCGACGTCTCCGTGACGGAAGGCGTCGTCACCCTCTTCGGGCAGATGGAGCGCAAGACCGAGACAGAGATCGCCGCCTCTATGACCCGTCAGATCGACGGTGTGGTCGACGTGGTCAACGATCTCGGCTGGAGGCAGGACGACGACCGACTGCGGCCCGACGAGCAGGCGCTGCACGGCGTGACCGGTGACTGGCTGCGCCGGTCCTGACAGGAGGCGAACCGCCATGACCGGCAAGGTGCTGGTGGCCTATGGAACGACGAATGGATCCCCGCTTGGACAGCCGAGACCATCGCCGAGGTCCTGCGCAAGAACGGGCTGACCGTGAACACGCTGCCCGCCGGGTCCGTGGGCAGCGTGGCCCCGTACGACGCCGTCGTGGCCGGCGGCGCCCTGTACGCCGGGCGCTGCCACGGGGACGCCCGCCGTTTCGTACGACGGCACGGACGAGCCCTCGCCGAACGCCCGCTCTGGCTCTTCAGCAGCGGCCCCCTCGACGCCTCGGCATCCGAGCGGGACATCCCCCCGTCCCCGGCGTGCGGAAGGCCATGACCCGGCTGAATGCCCGGGGGCACGTCACCTTCGGCGGGTGCCTGGAGGAAAGCGCGACGGGGTGGACGGCCCGAATGCTCCTGCGCTCGGGAAAGGGCGGGGACTTCCGGGACTTCGTCCGGATCGAGGGCTGGGCCACTCGGGTGGCCGATGAGCTGGCCGAAGGCAAGTAGCTCGCACCGAGTACGACTTCGGCGCCCGGGTCCCCGGGCGCCGAAGTCGTCGCAGAGGAAGGTCTTCGCCGGTCTACCTTTGATCTTGCGCGGTGCGCGGCCCTTCAGGGTGGTGGTGAAGCGCGTCTCAGAACTGCTCTGTCCTCAGCTGTGGGCGCGGGTTCGCGCTGTTGGCTTCAGCCCTCGGGGTGCTGCTGGTTGTCGATGTACTGGCGTACGACGGTGAGCGGTGCCCCGCCGCAGCTTCCGGCGAAGTATGAGCCGGACCAGAAGTGGCCGCCCCACAGGTACCGGCGGACGTGGGTGTCGAACTCCTTGCGCAGCAGCCTGGCAGAGACCCCTTTGAGGGAGTTGACCAGCTTGGAGAGCTGGACTTTGGGTGGGTAGTGCACCAGCAGGTGCACGTGGTCCTCTTCGCCGTTGAACTCTTTCAGCTCTGCCTCGAAGCTTTCGCACACTTCCCGCATGATCTCTTCGCACCTGGTGAGCATGGCGTCCGTCATGGCTTTACGCCGGTATTTGGTGACGAAAACCAAGTGGACGCGCAGGTTGTAGACGACGTGGCGTCCCGTGCGTACATCAGGATTCGGATTCCATCGAGGCGACATAAACCAAACGCTACTGTGGGTGCGT
>NZ_JAYWVC010000218.1:0-12577 GCF_036281785.1 Streptomyces chiangmaiensis
CGCACGGTGTCCCAGGCGTCGTCGAGGGCGACGCGCAGGCGCTCGGCGAGCGGACCGAGTTCGGAGCGGGTGGGCGTGCGGTGGAAGCCGCCCAGGCGGACGTTGATGGGGTGGATGGCTCGGCCGCCGAGCAGTTCCATGACGACGTTGCCCGTCTGTTTCAGGCGCAGACCTCGCTCGACGTGCTCCCTGTGTGTGCGTGCCATGTCGATCAGGTTGTCGTGACCGAGGAAGTCCGGAGCATGCAGCAGATGGATGTGCAGGGTTTGGCTCTCGATCCATTCGCCGCAGTACAGCAGGCGTCGCAGAGAGGCGAGTTGGCCGTCCACGACAACCCCGCAGGCGTCTTCGACGGCCCGGCAGGCGCTCAGCTGGTAGGCGACAGGGCAGATACCGCAGATGCGCGAGGTGATGTCGACCGGCTCCGTGTGAGCGCGCCCGCGGAGGAAGGCCTCGAAGAACCGAGGGGGCTCATAGATCCTCAGCCGGGACTCGGTGACGGTGCCGTCGAGGATCCGCAGATACAGGGCGGCCTCGCCCTCGACGCGGCTGAGCGCCGGGATGCGGAGCACACGTGATTCGGCGGCGGGTTCGGTCACGGCCGGTCGTCCTCCTCCACCGCGGTGAAGGCGGTGACGTTGAAGGTGTGCAGAAATCTCCCGATGTCCTCGTCGCTCATCCCGTCGTGGCGCAGGACCGGGATGAGCGCGGGCAGATTCGTGGTTCCGGCGGGCCCGTAGCAGCCGTAGCAGCCGCGCCCGTAGGTGGGGCAGAGGGCTCCGCACCCGGCGTGGGTGACGGGCCCGAGGCAGGGCGTGCCGTGGGCGACGAGGACGCACACGTTGCCGCGTTGCTTGCAGGAGAAGCAGACGCTGTGGTTGGGGATGCCCGGCTTGCGGCCGGCGAGGAAGGCGGTGATGACCTCCAGGAGCTGGGTGCGGTTGATGGGGCAGCCGCGCAGCTCGAAGTCGACGGCGACATGGGCGGAGATCGGGGTGGAGGTGGCGAGGGTCTCGATGTATCCGGGGCGGGCGTAGACCATCTGCAGGTACTCCGTCACATCGGCGTAGTTCCTCAGTGCCTGGACGCCCCCGGCCGTGGCGCAGGCACCGATGGTGACGAGGTACCGGGATTCGGCGCGGATGCGCCGGATGCGGTCCACGTGCTCCGGTGTCGAGACCGAGCCCTCGACAAGTGCCAGGTCGTACGGTCCGGGCGAGACATTGCTGGATGCTTCGAGGAAGTGCGCGATCTCCAACTCGCCGGCGAGACACAGCAACTCGTCCTCACAGTCGAGCAAGGTGAGCTGGCAACCGTCGCACGAGGCGAATTTGAACACGCCAAGCCGGGGGCGGGGGTGCTCCGGCGGAGGAGCGGCGTCGGTCATCTCACAGCTCTCTTACGGTGAGCAGCGGTTCGGCCAGGTCGTAGCCGACGACAGGCCCATCACGGCAGAGCAACAGGGGGCCGAGCTGGCAGTGTCCGCAGTGACCGGTGGCACAGCGCATGTTGCGTTCCAAGGAGATCTGGATGCGGTCGGGGCGTACTCCTCGGTGGATCAGCTCACGGGCGGTCGCCCGGATCATGACTTCGGGGCCGCACACGAAGGCGGTCGTGTCCGCCGGGGCGAACTGCGCCTCGTCGAGAAGGGTGGTGACCACTTCGACCCGGCCGGTCCAGCCACCGGTGGGCCGGTCGACCGTGACGGCGCTGAACGGTTTCTTCCAGGTGCGAAACTCGTCCTGGTACAGCAGGTCGTCCGGTGTCCGTGCTCCGGCGAGGACGTTCAGCCGCCCGTACACGTGATATTCGTCCAAGACGGCGTGGATCAGGGGGCGCAGCGGCGCGAGTCCGATGCCTCCGGCGACGACGAGGACGTCATGCCCCCGCGCGGCAGTCACGTCCCACCTCGTGCCGAACGGGCCGCGCACACCGACCCACGCACCCGTCTGCAGACCACAGAGCGCACGGGATACGGCGCCGACCGCGCGGATGGTGTGGGTGAGTCGCCCGTCCTCGTCCGTGCGGCACACGGAGAGTGGGATCTCACCGACACCGAACGCGTACACCATGGCGTACTGGCCCGGCGCGAAGGGAGTAAGAGGCGTCCCGACCGGCTCCAGGTCGATCGTGACGGTGTCGGCCGTCTCACGGTGCCGGCCCACGACGCGATGGGGGAGGGGGACGAGCGTCATGGCGTCGGTCTGCCTGCCTGCGGCCCGTACAGGTCGAGCAGCCGGGTGCGGGTGGCGCGCAGCCGATGTCCGATCGTCTCGGCGACGAGGGTGACCAGCGCCAAGCCGAGCGCCGGGTGAGTGGCGCACAGTTCGCGGACCGCCGGGGCATCGAACTGCCAGGCCGACACGGGGCTCCTGGTCTCTGCGCCGAGATGCCACTGGTGCGGCGGGCACAGCCATGACCAGCCCAGCAGGCCACCCGGACCGATGGTCTCGACGACTGCCGGGCCGCGGCCGGGAATCTGGACGTCGAGTGCGACCGTTCCTGTGCGGATGATCCAGAAGCGGTCGGCCTCTTCGCCCTCCTCGAAGAGCCGGATGGAGCCGGGGTGGTCGACCTCGTGCGCGAGTCTCATGAGCCGCTCGCGGTGCTCCGCCGGAAGGGACGCGAGGATCCCCGTCAGACGGCCTGAGTCCGTTCGTGAGTTCATCCTGAGGTCCTCTTCTCCGCCGCCTCCCGGTGCAGAGCGTGTGCCTCCTCCGTGAGGTCGATGCCGGTGGGGCACCAGACGATGCAGCGGCCGCAGCCGACACAGCCGGTGCTGCCGAACTGGTCATGCCAGGTGCCGATCTTGTGGGTGAGCCACTGGCGGTAGCGGCTGCGTTTGCTCGCCCGGACGGGACCGCCGTGCAGAAGGGTGAAGTCGAGGTCGTAGCAGGAGTCCCAGCGGCGCCAGCGTTCGGCGTGGTCGCCGGTGAGATCGCTGACGTCCTCGGTCGTGGTGCAGAAGCAGGTGGGGCAGACCATCGTGCAGTTGCCGCAGTTCAGGCAGCGGGCAGTGACGTCGTCCCAGCGGTCGGCCTCGAGCGTGTCGCGCATCAGGGCGTGCAGGTCGACCGGCGGCATCGAGCGGCCCATGTGTGCGGCTGCCTTCCGCACGGCGTCGGCCGCCGCGGTGCGGGTGGTGTCATCGGCACTCTGCCGCGGGAGTGCGGCGAGCACAGCGGCGCCCTCCTCACTCCCGCTGCGGCACAGGAACCGGTGTCCGGCGCCGTCCAGCACCTCGGTGAGGACGAGGTCGTACCCGGTGTCCACGGCCGGTCCCGAGTCCATGGAGACGCAGAAGCAGGTGGCCCCGGGCTCGGTGCACTCGACCGCGATCAGGAAGGCACTCGTACGGCGGGAGCCGTAGGCGGGATCCGGGAACCGGCCGCCGATCATCACCCGGTCCAGGATGCGGATGGCCCGCAGATCGCAGGCCCGCACTCCGAGGAACGCGTACGACACGCTCTGCGGTTTCTCCTCGCGCACCGTCAGTTCGCCGTCGGAGCCGCGATCGGCGGTCCACTGGCGGACACGCTGGGGGTGCAGGAACGACTTCCAGGACTGCGGTCCCGCACTGTGCGCGAAGACGGCGGTGTCCACCCTCCGGCGGATCCGGTAACGCCCCGCCTCCAGCTCGACGCCCCAGCCGTGAGGAAGATCGTCGCCGGAATCCAGTTCGGCGAGCACGATGGCCTGGTCCCGAACCGTGGGGCCGATCACCGCACGGCCGCGCTGCTGGAGGACACGCACCAGCGCGTGCAGAGCATCGGAGTCGAGGACCGCCTCGCTCTGTCCGTCGAGAGCCGCTCCGGCGTTCGGGGTGTCGGTCATCCTCGTTCCTCTCGATCCTGACCCTCGGGCCTATGGCATCGGTCCACGACGCCACCGTGCTGAGCGGCTCGTTCACAGACTACTGACAGGCTGTCAGGTTCGGTTGGTGCGCGGACCGAGCCCGAGGGGCGTGTCCGCTGACGCAGTCGGGATCGTCGAGCCGGTGCGGCGGGCGTATCAATCGGCGGGAGGTTCACGAGGTGCGGCCTCGGCGTGCCGAATGACCTCCTCCTCGATGCGCTCTGCCAGCGGCCGTACCGCCTGGGCCACTGAGGGCGTGAGACCCGTGCCCAGGGATCGGTCGGCTCCTTCGACCGCGTAGACGATCAGACGGCCGGGACCTCGCCCCAGGCTCCGGGCGAGGTGCAGCGTCTCGACCAGACCGAGTCCGTGGGTGCTGTGGCGGCCGGAGGGAGCACAGCCCGGAAGCGTGTCCGGTGCGGGGCACCACCGGTGAATGCGGCCGGGGCATGCAGGCGAGGGGAAGCAGGCATCGACGACAACGGTCAGACCGGTGGCCTCCCACAGTGCGATCAGACGGCCGGGATCCCCGTCGCACTCCTGGACCACGGTGCCAGGAGGCAGCGGCCGGGCCATGGTCCGCTCCCTCAGCAGCGCGATGACGGAGTGGCCGACGCCGTCGTCCCGTCGGAACTCGTTACCGATCCCGACGACCGTTGCATCGACTGACGCTGTCACGCGCCTGCCTCTCCCACTCGTTCGTCGTGATTTCGTGCGGCGATCCCCCTGCGCATGGGGGTGGCCGGGCCCTGTTCCCTCAGTGTCAGCGTCATCGCGTCGGGTCCGCATGCGACACGCGGCGCATCAGCCGAACAGGCGGCGCACCCGAATGGTGTCGACGCGTCTCCATCCGGCCGCCGTGAGCAGCCGTCTTTCACGCGGGGAATTCATGGCGCTCTCCCGGTCCCTGACAGTTGGCGCAGGCGTCGTTCGGTACGACGGCAGCCTGGCGCCGCAGGCCGATCGCTCGGCTCGTGTTCCAGGTCCGTCCAGCGTGGTCACCGTCCCTCCCGCCTCGGGCGCCCGGGCGATGCATCGCTGGTCGGACGGGTCTCGACCACGCATCCGGGCCCGGGAAAGATCTCGGTCTCGTGACCGTCTTCGTAGCGCACCCGGTAGGGCGGTTCCCCATTGAGGCCGAGCACCTTCGTGACGGTGGCATGGTGTTCCGGCGTGCCCACGGTCCTGCCGGTGAACCGCAGCACATCACCTACGTGTGCATGCATCCTCGATCACTCCTCACCTGCCTTGGCTTCCTGCCGTGCCTCTCTCCGGTCGAGGCTGCGGTGTCTCCCTTCAAGGATGGGCCTTTCAGGCAGACCGGGGGTAGGCCGGTCGGGCACTCATGAGAGCCGTGCCGATCCATGCCGGTCCAGGACCTGTCAGGCAGATCCTGCGAGAGACGTAATGGGGCGACTTGGCAGACACATCTTCCACGTCGACGAGGAGGCCGCGTACAGGGGGGCGCCCGGTGGCCTCGGCCGCCGGCCGAGAAGATCAGCCGGCGCTGCTCAGCCTGCGGGCCAGTTCCTCGCGAATGTCTGCCGTAAGGTTGCCGGTCACACCCAAAGTGACGACCAGCTCGGCCACATGTCGCAGTTTGGTGTTGGTGCACATGGACGTCTCACGGAGCAGGCCCCAGGACTCAGCCGGTGTCATACGTCCAACGGCGACAACGACGCCGATCGCCTGATCGATCACGGTGTGGGAAGACACCGCACGCTCAAGCTGGGCGACCTTGGTCTGCAGTTGCTGGATCTCGTCGGGGTGGCCTGCCGGCTCCTGAACCGCTCCATGGAGCTTGTGCGAGTGGCTGTCCACGTTGCCTCCGATGTATGGGGCCGTCCGCACCTGGTCTGTCCGTCCAGTCTTGTTGCCGGGTACGTCCGGATGTTCTTTCACCCTCACACCGAGAGCCACCAGCGGCAACAGCGAGGCACATCCGTTGAGGGCCTGCTCGCATTCGAGTGCGCTGTGGAAGGGGGCTTCCGCCGCGTCGTCCAAGACAGGGCCGCACCCATATGCCATGGCCTTGGACGCTTCCCGTGGCGGGCCGCAGCGGAGTCGCGCAGCGTGGGAGGGGAGAGGCGTGGGACGGGCCCCAGGGGCGCAAGGGCCCGCGGGAGAGGTGAGACGTATGGCCATGGAGACCTCGGGTCGTGTCGTAGTGGGCATCGACGGATCGGCGTCCTCGCACGCGGCGCTGCGGTGGGCCGTGCGATACGCCGACCTCATCGGCGGGAATGTGGATGCTGTAGCCGCGTGGGAGCTGCCGGGGATGTACAGCTGGTCGGGTCCTGTCGTGGACGCCGACTTGGACGAAGACAACGCCCGGCAAGGGCTGGTCCAGGAGCTGCGGGACGTGCTGGGCACCGAGGGAGCCGCCTCGGTCAGAGCACTTCTGGTGCGGGGCAACCCGGCCGATGTGCTGCTGAGGGCGGCCGAGGGGGCCGAGGCCCTCGTGGTGGGCAGCCATGGACGAGGCGGTTTCGCCCGAGCTCTCCTTGGGTCCGTCAGCCACCGGGTCGCACAGCACGCGGACTGCCCCGTCGTGATCGTCCGCTCGAAAGCATCGTAATCCGGGGCGCCGCGGCTGGATTGCGCCGGCCACCGCCCCTGCAACGTGTCGGTCTCTCATCCAGGCACCGGGATCGTCCCGCGCTGATCGTCCGCGCTGCCCCTCCGCGCGGTTCACATGCCATGTGCGGGGCTGCCGGCCGATGGTGGTCCCGGCGGCTCTTCGAGGATGCTCCATGAAACCGGCCCGAGCAGGTCGGCCACTCGCTGGAAAATGTCCAGCAGCAGGTCGTCCACTGTCAGCATGCCCACCGGTCGGTGCTCGTCGAGGACCGGCAGGCGGCGCACACCGGACCGGCGGAGAATCCGATACGCCGCGTAGATGTCGTCATCCAGGCTCACTGTGATCACCTGCGGCGACATCACTTCCTCGACCCGCGCCTCGCCGTCCAGGCCACGGCCCAGTCCCCGCACCGCAAGGTCGCGGTCGGTGACGATGCCGCGTAGTGTCCCGCCCTCGACGACGAGGACGGAACCGACTCCGCACTCGTCCATCTGCCGGGCCGCCTCGGCCAGGGACGTGCGGGGAGGGACGGCGGCCGCCGGAGCACTCATCGCATCGGAGACCTTCATTCGCGGATCCTCAGCGTGGGCTGTATGTGAGGCAGTCGGCGCTTTCCTGGCCGGGGCCGACCGCGATGGCACCCGCCTGGCATTCGAGCCGGGAGTTGTGCCGGCAGTCAGTCATCTTGCACGCCCCGACCTGTCCGGTGGCAGCCGGGTCACCGCCCTTGAACGAGGTGACGAAGAATGTGTCGCACTGGGCGTGCGGGGGATCGCCGACGGTAATGGCCAACGCGTGGCACGCACTGCCGACGTTGTACGAGCACGATTCCACGGCACACTCGTTGATGAAGGGCATCTGCATGGGTCCTCCTGGCATCCGGCGCACATAGCGGGTGACGAGCCGTCGCAGCCCGCACGGCGTCGTGCGATCCATCAGTCCTCAAGATGTTTGGGATTCTCAGCCGGACCGGTGTGTGACACTCGGACACGCCGTGAATCACCCGAAGGGCCTGGGGACAGCGTGGGTAAGGCGTTCTCCTCCTGGGAGAGACCTCCTGCAACTCCAGTCCACGTTCTTGCATCCGTGCTTTCAGGCCCATCGCCTCACCCTCGATGTGCAGCGGTATGACGACCACGGTCTCCGGTGCTGCGCAGCCGGGGCGGCTCCAGATCGGACCCGAGGTCGTCGTAGGTGTAGCCGAGCGACTGGTGGAGGGCGACGACGCCGTCGACGGAGCGGCAGAGACGCTCGACGACCGGGATGAGCGACCTCTCCGCGACCCGGCCGGTCAGCGTCACCACGCCCTCGCGCACGTCGACGCCGACGGTGCCCGGGCGAATGCCCAGGGTGGCGCCCAGCACGTCGTGGTGGATCTCGTCGCTGATGGCCGTGTCGGTGCGCAGGAACGGCCGCAGCAGGTCGCCCCGGCTGACGATCCCGACGAGCTTGCCGGCGTCATCGACCACGGGAAGCCGCTTCACCTTGTGCCGGTACATGGTCCGCGCGGTCTCGACGACGTTCCAGCCGGGCCGAGCCGTCACCACGGGTGCGCTCATCATTTCGCGGGCAGTTTCAGCGCCGGCGCGTGCGAGCTCGTCCAGGCTGAGCCGGTGCCGCGCCGTTCGTCCCTCCGGGTCGGGCAGGCTCGCTGCCTTGCGCAGCAGGTCCACCTCGGACACCACACCGACGGGGCGTCCCTCATCGTCGATGACGGGAACGGCCGTGATGTCGTTGTCGCGCAACAGTTGGGCGATCTGCTTGAAGGACGAATCCGGGTGTGCCGTGACGACAGGGTGTGTCATGACTTCGGTGACAGTCCGGTGCTGCATGTTCCGCGCTCCTTCCGTGCGGTGCCCGCACCGTCGGCCCCGAGGTGGTGTCCTCCCGCATGGTTGCCAGGTGCGGTCGCGTGATCTGCTTTGTTCACGACAGTGGGCTCCACGCCCTGATACGTCAGTCCACCGTGACCTGTATGCAGGCCCTGAGACCGAGAAGTGTGCGGTACAAGTCCGAAAGTCCCTTCCAGTCAGAGGATGTCGAGCACCTCGGCCACCGGCCGTCGGGGAGTGGGCCGCCCCTCTGGGCCGTACCCGAGGCGGATCACCATCTGCACATGTGCCATGGCCGATGTCGGGTCGCGTACCGCCCACCGAAGTTCGGGCCATTCCAGGGGCTGCGAGGTCAAAGAGGCGACGAGGCCGTCCAGAGTGGCCTCGAGCCAGACCCGCTCCAGTGCTTGCCCTGCCCGTAGCCAGTCCACCTGGTGGTCCTGGGCCGTCCCCAGCAGGGCGATATGTGGCCGCTTTTCGAAGGGTGCCCAGCCGCGGCCTGCCACCGTTCGGCCAACGGTGAGGTCACGCACAGGAGAACTGGCTCCCCATTGGCCGGGGCCGAGCGCTTCCGCCGGAATCCCGTCCGAAGGCGAGATCTCGCTGCTGGGCTCCGTCCGGACCCAATCTGCCGTCTCGCCGCGTACATCGGGGGCCCAGGCCTCGCGGAATTCGGCGTCGTGCGTCAGATCCAGCACCGATTGCACATGCCAGACGTCGGGGAACACCAAACGAGCTCCTTCGAGATGGGCCGCGACGCACAGCCCGTCCCTCAGGACGTCTGGTATGTCGTCCTCGAGGAAGGGATACCGGCTCGTGTGGCGTCGACGGATCGCCGGCTGGAGCAGGGCGAGTGGGTCGTCCGGGGATGCGCCGGCGGTGAGGTCCACCTCGGCCAGGAGGGTGGGATCCGAGTCGTCGGGCAGCAGCCGGACGGTGGGCTCCCGGCCTGCCGCCACCGCGGCGACGCGCAGGTTGAACAGTGCGGCACCACAGCCCAGATGCAGGCCCCGGTTGTCCGGATCCGTCTTGGGGAGTTCGCGTTCGAGGTCGGCGTACAGCCGCAGGGTGCCGTTGCCGCGATGGAACTGGAACTTCCATGGCTGTGCGTTGTGCAGGGACGGAGCCGCCACGGCGGCCTCGATGAATGCGGTGACGGCGGGCATGTCCAGGGTTGGTGCGGTCACCGGAGCCTCCCTTCCGCGTCGGGCGGGTTTCCCGTCGGTCGCCGGCGGAGGCATGGTCTGGTGCTCTGTACCGACCGCGCGATCGATGAGGAGGTCGCCACGCCTTCAGCCTGGGAGCGGGCGGCTGCCTGCGATAGGGCCACCCGGGCCCTTTCGAGACCAAGTGGACCCGGGCGCTCGGGACTGGCAGTCCCGACCGCTCCGGGAGGTGTTCCTCGGGCCCGGACGGGCCGTTCGCCCTCTGTCGTCCCTGCACGAGCGGTCACCGGCCGCGACACCAGGCCCGGTACGCGTCCACCGCGGTGTGGATGGTGCGTGCCTGCGGGTAGTCGTCGACGTCGTGCATGCCCGCGACTCCGGGTACCAGCCCCTCGATCGCGTCGTGCGGCCGTGCCACCCGGGTCAGCAGCTCGGCCACCGACAGACCGACGGCCACGAGCACCCCGTAGAGGATGTCCAGGACGAGCACGCCCGCCAGGCACCCCAGCGCCAGGAGCAGCTCACGGCGCCGGAACGACGCGAGCCTGCGGAAGCCGGGAACATCGACCATGTGGACGGCGGCGTAGATGACGAGCGCGCCGAGTGCAGCCGAGGGCATGCGGGTCAACAGAGGGCTGAGGAAGAGCAGAACAGCCAGGACGACCGCCCCCGCGACCAGCGAGTACACCTGGGTGCGGGCGCCGGCGGAGGCCGCCAGCGCCGTACGGCTGGCGCTGCTGCTGACGGGGAAGCCGTGGACCGCGCCGGCGCCCAGGTTGGCGGTGCCCAGGGCGAGGAATTCCCCGTTGGCGTCGAGCCCGGTGGCCTTGTCGGTGCGGTCGGTGAAGGCCCGCGCGGTGAGGATGACGTCGGTGTACGCAACGAGCAGCACACCGAGCGCGGGCAGCACCAGGTGCGGCAACGCGTCCAGGTCGGGCAGTGCCACGTCCGGAAGACCGGAGGGCACCGGGCCGATCACCGCGATGCCGAACCGGACGTCGAGATCGAAGGCCACCACGGCCGCCGTGGCCAGGACCACGGCGAGCAGCGGACCGGGAAGGACCGGGCAGAAGCGGGCGGCGACGAAGAGGAACACCAGTACGGCGACGGAGAGGGCCACCGTAGCCGGGGCGGCGCGTGTCAGGTTCCCGATGAAGGACCACAACTGTGGGAAGAACCCCCCACCGACACCGGTGAGCCTGGGCAACTGGTCCACCGCCATGATCAGCGCCACGCCTGCGAGATAGCCGACCAGGACGGGGCGGGAGAGCAGATCGGCGAGGAAGCCCAGCCGGACCGTTCGGGCCACCAGGCACAGGAGCCCGACCGTGACGGCGAGGGCTGCCGAGAGTGACGCGTAGTGCCCGGGATCACCGTCGGCCAGCGGGCCGACCACCGTCGCCGTCATCAAGGCCGTTGTGGACTCCGGACCCACCGACAGCAGCCGTGAGGAACCGAACAGTGCGTACAGGGCGAGCGCGGGGAGGATCGCCCAGAGACCGGCGACGGGCGGCAGACCGGCCACGCCCGCATAGGCCATGACCTGCGGCACGAGGTATGCGGCGACCGTCAGACCCGCGAGCAGGTCGCCTCGAAGCCAGTCGCGTCGGCGAGTCAACAGCACGCGGAGCCCGGGCATCAGAACCGACCTCCCTGACGTCCGCCCGCCCGGGCCATCGGCCATGAGCCAGTCCTCCGCCATCCGCTCTCGGGATCGTTCGTTGTGAAAAGCCGTGAGCTGCTGACCCGCGGGTCAGCACGGCAGGGCCGTTCGGTCCCACAGGGACGATCCCCCGGTATCCGGCATGCCCTGTACCTGTCTTACGACGAGTGGGGGAGGGATACCGCAGCGCTTCACACCCTCGGCCACCGTCGCTCCACTGGGTCGGTTGGCCCCGCTCAGGGTCGTTCGGCCTTTGAGCTCGGCCACGACCGCGTCGCCACGCCGGAAGCTGTAGAACGTCGCACCGCATGCAGGGCGTGGGACTCGCGCCGACCGCGAGCCCCGTCGTCGTGTCCACACAGACCTTCGTGTACCGGGAAGTGATCCGCGATGTACCACTGGAACGACCGGGGCATGAATGGATGGGGGTGGCTCTTCGTTTCGGTGAACGCGATCCTGTTCTGGACGCTGCTGGTGCTTCTCGTCGTGTTCTTGGTTCGCACAATGAACCGCGGCTCTGGGCACCCGCACGACGCTCCGGGAATGTCGCCGCCCGAGCGCGTGCTCGCTGAACGGTTCGCCCGCGGAGAAATCGACGAGGAAGAGTACCGGCGCCGACTGGGGGTGCTGCGAGAGGAACCCCCTGGTCCTGCCAAGCGTGGGCGGTCGCCGTAGTCCTTTCGGGCCTCCGGCCGTGTACCGGTCAAGCAAGGAGACATCAGGCCCGTCGGAGGCGGCGCTGACCCGTTCGGCCTTCGCCGAGATGTTCGTCGGTCAGCCCGAATGGATCATGCCGGCGTTTCTGGTACGGCAATGACGGGGCACTGTGCGTGGTGCAGCACCCCTTGGCTCACCGAGCCGAGCAGCATGCCGGCGAAGCCGCCGTGACCCCGGATTCCCACCACCCGGCCCACAGCGTGTGCGGACTCCTCGGCCAGCACCTTCACGGCATGACCGCTGATCAACTCATGGTGCAGCTCCACGCGGCCAAGGGGCCTGCCGAGGGTGCGCCTCTCTCTCGTCACCGGTTTCGGCGGCTGCTCCCGCGAAAGCATGGGCCGACCGGCCCCCCGCATGTTCGGTCTCGTCCTTGCCGTACCGGCCTTGCTGGGGCATCACCCGGCACAGCGCATCCAGGGCGCCCTCCCACGCGCTGTCCGAGGGCGCCGCGTAGTTGACCACCAGGGCGTCTCGCTCCGGCAACGGCCGCCCGCGGTCCGCCACTTCGTAGCGGAACTGCGTCAACCCGCTGACCGCTAGCCCTTGCCTGGCCGCCGCCTGGACTACCGAACTCTCGGTTCCACGGGGGAGCTCGAGGACCGTCTGCAGTCCTGCCGCCATGCCGGCCACCCGAATGCCGGGGGCCCTGTGACGCAGAGCCTCGACCAGTTGATCTCGGCGTCGTCGATAGCGTTGCCGCATCGAGCGCACATGACGGTCGTACGCGCCCGAGGCGATGAATTCCGCGAGTGTCAGCTGT
>NZ_JAYWVC010000219.1:0-12568 GCF_036281785.1 Streptomyces chiangmaiensis
TGCCGGGCGTCGCGAACCGGTGAACCATTCCGGTCGCCGCACTAGGCGGTGGGCTCCCCGCCTGCCGGGCGACACCCTGCACCCACGCTCGCGGAGTTCCGAAGGGTCCTGGTGGATCCACCACGAGCACCTTCCGGCGCCTCGCGAGGGCCCCCACCGCCCGCCGCCCCCGTCGTCCGCCCGGCCCGGGCCGGGCGGACGACAGGAGTGTGCCGACAGGACCAGGGGGCGGCGGAGGGGCTCGCGCCATCCCCGTGCTCCCGCGCTTTCCCGCCGCCCGGGCCCCGACCGCCGCGAGGGCGCGGCCGGCGGGGCCGGGCGCGTACGGTCCGGGCAGCGGCGACATCCGGCCGCTGTGCGCCTTCCCACAGTCCCTCGGACCCCGAGCGGCCCTCCATGCCGATGCGCCGCCCCGTACCCTGTCCCTCGTGGCAGAACCAGTGGTGCGCATCCCGGATGCGAAGGTCGCCCTGTCGACGGCCTCCGTCTATCCGGAGTCGACAGCGACGGCCTTCGAGATCGCCGCGCGCCTCGGGTACGACGGGGTCGAGCTCATGGTGTGGACCGATCCGGTCAGCCAGGACATCGATGCGCTGCGCCGGCTCAGCGACTACCACCAGATCCCCGTTCTCGCCGTCCACGCCCCCTGTCTGCTCATCACGCAGCGCGTCTGGTCCACGGACCCGTGGGTCAAGCTCCAGCGGGCCCGAGCGGCCGCGGAGCGGCTCGGCGCCGGCACCGTCGTCGTCCACCCGCCCTTCCGGTGGCAGCGTCAGTACGCCCGCGACTTCGTCGCCGGCATCTGGCGCATGGCGAACGAGACGGATGTGCGGTTCGCCGTCGAGAACATGTATCCCTGGCGCTACCGCGACCGCGAGATGCTCGCGTACGCCCCCGACTGGGACGTGACGAGCGACGACTACCGTCACTTCACCATCGATCTCAGCCACGCCGCGACGGCCCGTGCGGATGCCCTGGAAATGCTCGACCGCATGGGCGAGCGCCTCGGCCATGTCCACCTCGCCGACGGCAACGGTTCCAACAAGGACGAGCACCTCGTCCCCGGCCGCGGGGTCCAGCCCTGCGCGGAGGTCCTCGAGCGTCTCGCGCTCACCGGCTTCGACGGGCACGTCGTCGTCGAGGTCAACACCCGCCGCGCCATGTCCGGCGCCGAGCGCGAGGCCGACCTCGCCGAGGCCCTCGCGTTCACGCGCCTGCACCTCGCGTCGGCCGTGAGGGTGCCCCGCGCGTGAGTGAGGTGCTCGAGCGGTGACCGAGGCGACCGGAGCGGGACGCGTCCGCCGCGGCAGGGGGCGGCCCAGCCGCAGGGAGACGGCGGCGGCACCCGCCACCCGCGATCGCATCCTGGAGGCTGCCCGCGAGGAGTTCTCCGAGCGCGGCTACGAGAAGACGTCGGTGCGCGGCATCGCCAAGGCGGCCGGGGTGGACTCCGCGCTCGTGCACCACTACTTCGGCACCAAGGAACAGGTCTTCGAGGCCGCCATCGAGGTCGCCTTCGCGCCCGCCCTGGACGCGCCGGAGGCGTTCGCAGCCGGGCCGCGCGAGGCCGTCGGTGAACGCCTGACCCGCTTCGTCTTCGGCGTCTGGGAGAACCCCACGACCCGTACGCCGCTGCTGGCGATCGTCAGGTCGGCCGTGAACAACGACACCGCGGCCGCCGTCTTCCGCCGCCTGGTCGCCGCGCAGCTGCTGCGCCGTATCGTCGGCCAGCTCGACGTCCCGGACCCGGAGCTGCGCACCGAACTGGCGGCCTCGCAGCTGATCGGGGTCGCGATACTGCGTTACGTGATCAAGGTGGAGCCGCTGGCCTCCGTGGACCTGGAACAGCTGGTGGCACGGGTGGCACCGGTCGTACAGGGGCATCTGACGAACCCGTGACGGGCGCCCGGCGCACCGCGCGCACAGGGGCGCGCCGAGCCCTGCCGACCAAGACGCGCATCCCGTATTCCGGACACTTGAGTCCGGCCCTTGGAGCACCGGCGTACGCTCGACGTGAGTCAGAACTCTCCGAAGGAGCGAGCGACGATGCCCGAGCTGAGGTCCCGCACAGTCACCCACGGCCGCAACATGGCGGGCGCCCGCGCCCTCATGCGTGCCTCCGGTGTACCCGGTGCGGACATCGGACGGAAGCCGATCATCGCGGTCGCCAACTCCTTCACGGAGTTCGTGCCGGGCCACACCCACCTCCAGCCGGTCGGCCGGATCGTCAGTGAGGCGATCAAGGAGGCGGGCGGCATCCCGCGCGAGTTCAACACGATCGCGGTCGACGACGGCATCGCCATGGGCCACGGAGGCATGCTGTACTCCCTCCCCTCCCGCGACCTGATCGCGGACAGCGTGGAGTACATGGTCGAGGCCCACTGCGCCGACGGCCTGGTCTGCATCTCCAACTGCGACAAGATCACCCCGGGTATGCTGATGGCGGCCCTGCGCCTGAACATCCCGACGGTCTTCGTCTCCGGCGGCCCGATGGAGTCCGGCCGCGCCACCCTGGTCGACGGCACGGTCCGCACGCTCGACCTGATCGACGCGATCGCCGACGCCGCCAGCGACAAGGTCTCCGACGAGGACATCCTCCGCATCGAGGAGAACGCCTGTCCGACCTGCGGCTCCTGTTCCGGCATGTTCACGGCCAACTCCATGAACTGCCTGACCGAGGCGATCGGTCTGTCCCTGCCCGGCAACGGATCGGTCCTGGCCACCCACACGGCCCGGCGGGCGCTGTACGAGGACGCGGCCCGCACGGTCATGGACCTCACCCGCCGCTACTACGAGCAGGACGACGAGACGGTCCTGCCCCGTAGCATCGCCACGTTCTCCGCCTTCGAGAACGCGATGGCGCTCGACATCGCGATGGGCGGTTCGACCAACACGATCCTGCACCTGCTGGCAGCGGCCCAGGAGGCGGGTGTGCCGTTCGGCCTGGAGGAGATCGACCAGGTCTCGCGCCGGGTGCCCTGCCTGGCGAAGGTGGCCCCGAACGTCGCCAAGGACCGCACGTACTACATGGAGGACGTGCACCGCGCCGGCGGCATCCCGGCCCTCCTCGGCGAGCTGCACCGCGGGGGCCTGCTGAACGAGGACGTCCACGCGGTCCACAGCCCGTCCCTCGCGGACTGGCTCAAGACCTGGGACGTCCGCGGCGGCTCCCCGTCCCAGGAGGCGGTGGAGCTGTGGCACGCGGCGCCCGGCTGCGTGCGTTCCGCCGAGGCCTTCTCCCAGTCGGAACGCTGGGAGTCCCTGGACGAGGACGCGGAGAGCGGCTGCATCCGCTCCGTCGAGCACGCCTACTCGAAGGACGGCGGTCTGGCGGTCCTCAAGGGCAACCTCGCGGCCGACGGCTGTGTGGTGAAGACGGCGGGCGTCGACGAGTCGATCTGGACGTTCGAGGGGCCCGCGGTCGTCTGCGAGTCGCAGGAGGAGGCCGTTCAGAAGATCCTGACCCAGCAGGTCAAGGAGGGCGACGTCGTCGTCATCCGGTACGAGGGCCCCAAGGGGGGCCCGGGCATGCAGGAGATGCTGTACCCGACCTCGTACCTCAAGGGCCGGGGTCTCGGGAAGGCCTGCGCGCTGGTCACGGACGGTCGTTTCTCCGGCGGCACGTCGGGTCTGTCGATCGGCCACGCGTCCCCCGAGGCGGCCTCGGGCGGCACGATCGCCCTCGTCCGGGACGGCGACCGGATCCGTATCGACATCCCGAACCGCACGATCGATCTCCTGGTCTCCGACGAGGAGCTGGCCACCCGCCGCGAGGCCCTGAACGGCGACTACGCCCCCGCGAACCGCGACCGTAAGGTCTCGGCCGCGCTCCGCGCGTACGCCGCGATGGCGACGAGCGCGGACAAGGGGGCCGTGCGGGATGTGAGCAAGCTGGGCTGAGGGCTCACTGCGTAGGGGCCGCCCCCTCGGGGGCGGCCCCTACGGCATGTCACCAGCGTGACGGGTCGCGTCCGTCGACGGCGAAGACGGTGCCGTCGGGGGCGGTGGCGTAGACGTGGCCGTCGGCGAGCACGGGTTCGGGCAGCGCGGCCATCACTCGGTCCGAGTTCGTGCGGAGGCGGGGTGGAGTCTGGCCGACGAGGCGTCCCTTCTCGGTGTCGAAGGCGAGGAGGCGTCCGTCTGCCGCGGAGAAGTAGAGATGTCCGCTGTCCACAACGGGCGTCGAGCCGCGGCTCACGGAGGTTTCGAGGTGCCAGAGCCGCTTGCGCGTGCCCATGTCCAGGGCGTCCAGGGAACCACCGATGGCGAGGAGATACACGACGCCGGCGTGCACGGTGGCGCGGGCCAACTCGCGCCGGACCGGCAGCACCATGGTGCGCGTCGACTCGGATACCGGGGCATAGATGACCAAGGCTTTCGTCTGGCCGTAGACCGGGTCGATGGAGAGGAAGTAGACGGAACCGTCCTCGGTGTCGAACGGTTCCAGCGACCCGTCCAGGTGTGCGTCCCATCGGACGTCACCCGTGTCCGGATCCACAGCGGTGACGTGCGTGCTCGATCCGTCGTCGGAGGTGCTCGTCGCGTAGGCCAGCGTGTCTCCGGCGAACGATGTGAAGTACGGCGTGCTCTGCCCGGGGATCCGGCCGGTCCACTCCGCCTTCCCCGACGCACCGTTCACGCCGGTGACCGTCCCGTCAGTTCCGGTGATCAGGAGCATGCCGCCGGACGCCCGCACAGCGCCGTGCGCGGGCATGTTCCGCTGCCAGCGTGTCCTGCCCGAGGAGGGGACCAGCGCCTCCAGGTGCCGGCCTTTGCTGGTCGACGGCTGGACGAGACCCCCCGACAGGACAGGCGGTCCGTCCCCCTCCACCCCGGTGAGGGTGTGGCGCCACAACCGGCTCCCGTCGGACGGGTCGAGGGCGAAGACCTGGCGGGACTGTGTGCAGAGCAGCTTCCCGGCTCCGTAGGAGCACTGAGCCGCGCCGCCGCCCGACGTGGGTTTCGCCTCCCACGCGTGAAACCCGTGCGCCGTGGTACGCGGCGTGGCGGCATCCGATGCGGGCGTCGGCCCTCCGACGGACAGGGCCGTGACCGCAGCGCCGATGACGAGGACGATCGCCACGCCGGCCAAGACCACGCTCCTGAGCGGGCGCTTCCCGTGCCGTCGCCTCGGCTCCTCGACGCGTGCTTCCGGGCTCGGCACGTCGTTCGCCCGCTGCGGGGGTATGAACGCCTGCGTGTCGTACGAGGCCGCTGCCGACCGCAGTTCCCGCATCAGCTCGTCCGGGGTGGGACGGTCCTCCGGCTCCTTGGCGAGGCAACGCAGCACCAGCGGCGCGAGATCCTCCGGCACACCGGTCAGGTCCGGGTCGTCGTGCACGACCTGGTAAGCGACGACGTACGGACTGTCCGAGTCGAACGGGCCCCGGCCGGTCGCCGCGTGCACCATCACGGACCCGAGGGCGAAGATATCGGCGGCGGACCCGACTTCCCGGGGCCGCCGGAACTGCTCGGGGGCCATGAAGGGGGGCGTGCCGATCAACTTGCCGGTCTCGGTGCGCAGTTCGCTGTCCTTCGGCCGCGAGATGCCGAAGTCGATGACCTTCGGCCCGTCTTCGGCGAGCAGGACGTTGCTCGGCTTGAGATCCCGGTGCACGACCCCGACGCGGTGGATGTCGCGCAGCGCCTCCGCGAGTCCGGCCATCAGCCGGCGCAACTGCGCCGGGGGCATGGGACCGTTCCGCTTCACGTGATCGGACAGGGTCGGGCCGGGGATGTACAGCGTGGCCATCCACGGCCGTTCGGCTTCCGGGTCGGCGTCGACAACGGGCGCGGTGAAGGCGCCGCTCACCCTCCGGGCCGCGGCGACCTCCTGCCGGAAGCGGCCCCTGAACTCGGGGTCCTTGGCGAAGTCGGCGTGTACGACCTTCACCGCGAGCTTCATTCCCGAGGTGCTCCGGGCCAGGTGCACCACGCCCATGCCGCCGGAGCCCAGGCAAGACTCAAGGCGGTAGTGACCGGCGTATTCGGGAAGTTCCGATTCCGGGCCAGGTCCGGTGTTGCGCTGTGGCGACATGGACCACCCCCGTGCTGTTCTTTCGCGCGCGACGCAGGGAGCCTAGTCGATGACTCGTACGAGACCGAGGCGGCTTGCTAGCCTCCGCGTGCGAATTGTATACGTGTGTTTCATGGCGTGATTCGAGGGAATCAACGGGACCCCATGGCAGTCATGGGGTCCAACGGGGGAGGTTTTCCATGTCTGTTGACCGCGTCGATGAAGGCCGTACCGACCAGGGGGCGGAGGCTGTCGCGGCGGCCGCTGCCCTGCGCTACTACCCGGTGGCTCCGGGCGTCCGGCTCAATGTGCGCAGCGGTCCCGGTACCGGCTACGCCGTCGTCCGCGTTCTGCCCGAGGGCGCCAAGGTCCCGATTTTCTGCCAGTCGCCGGGTACGGCGGTGACGGGCCCGTACGGCACGAGCAACATCTGGGACAACATCGACAGCGGCGAGTTCGTCTCGGACGCCTACGTGAAGACCGGCAGCGACGGCTACATCGCCGCGCGCTGTGGCTGATTCAACCCATGAGAGGACAGTGATGATGTCGCGCACGCGCAGGTCCATCCTTCTGACGAGTGCTGCTGCCGGAGCCCTCCTCATGGTGCTGGGCGCGTCTCCGACCGCCTCGGCACAGCCCGCCGCCATTTCGTACCCGGTCGCACCTGGTGTCCGGCTCAATGTGCGCAGCGGTCCCGGCACCGGGTACTCCATCGTCAGCGTTCTGCCCGAGGGCGCCAAGGTCCGGGTCTACTGCCAGACGTCGGGTACGACGGTGTCGGGTTATTACGGCACGTCGAACATCTGGGACAACATCGGCAACGGCGAGTTCGTCTCGGACGCCTACGTGAACACAGGCAGCGACGGGTACATCGCTCCGCGTTGTGCCTGAGACCGGCGGGCGGGGCCCTATGGCGTCCGGAGTGATAATCGACGCGTGAACGACGAGAACGGCACCCCGGACACCTCCAAGGGCCCCCGCCCCGAGCCCCTGCGTTTCTTCGGCACGACCTGGGTGAACCACGACGACGGCTACGCGGCCCGCCGCGCGGCCGTGTCCGTCGGCGCGCTCGTGGCCGCCGCCGTCTCTTGCCTCGTGCTGCGCTTCGCCTACCAGGGCCTCGAGATCGCCGACGTCGGCTCGGCGGTGGCCGTGCTGGTCGTGGTGATGTTCGCGGTGTGCAGCGCACTCGCGTTCAACCACACCTGGGGGTCCTTCACCAAGCGCCCCGACCCGGAGCGTCAGGCATCCCTCCGCGGCCTGCTGGCGATCGGCTTCGTCGGCTCCCTGCTCGCCTACTTCCTTCGCTCCCTGACCGAGGCCCCCGGCGAGAAGCTCCACCGCGAGGAGTACGACCAGGCTCGCGCCGCCCACAAGAAGCGGGCGTCCCGGCGCACGGGCAACCCGTCGCGCAAGCGCCGTTCCTGATCCGTCTTGCGCCTCCCGCCCCCCGAACCCGCAGACTCGATGGCCATGGCCCGCCGGCATGGACGTATGACCGCCTCCTCCCACGCCACTCGAGCCCGCTCCTTCAACGCCGCGGCGGCTCAGTACTCCGCGAACCGCCCGTCCTACCCGCCTGCCCTCTTCGACGCCCTGGAAGAGCTTGCAGGCCGTGCTCTCGCCGGCGCCCGTGTCGTCGACATCGGAGCGGGCACCGGCATCGCGACCCGCCTTCTGCACGCGCGCGGCGCGGACGTCGTCGCCGTGGAGCCCGGCGACGGCATGGCGGCCGAGTTCCGCCGCGGCCTCCCCGGTGTCCCCCTCCTGCGCGGCGACGGCAACGCCCTTCCGCTCGCCACCGCCTGCGCCGACCTGCTCACCTACGCCCAGGCCTGGCACTGGACCGACCCGGCCCGCTCGGTGCCGGAGGCCCTGCGGGTGCTGCGTCCGGGCGGCGCCCTCGCGCTGTGGTGGAACATGGACGCGCAGGACGTGCCGTGGATCGCCGCCCAGGCGGACCGGATCAGGCGTTACTTCGGCGCCGAGCACGCCTCCAAGAGCGGCGCCGGCGGCACCCGCACCGAAGCTGCCTTCGAAGGTGCCCCCGCGGTCCCGCGCCACACTCACCGGGTCGTGCGCTGGAGCCGCAGGGTCTCCGTCGACACCCACCTCGCCAACATCGGCAGCCACTCGATCTTCCTCGTCCTCGGCGAGGAGGGCGCGCGGGTCTTTCTCGCCGAGGAGCGGGAACAACTGCTCAAAGCCTTCCCGAGCGGCGTCGTCGAGGAGGTCTACGACGTGTACCTGGTGGTCGCCACCACCTCCTGACCGGGTCGGCGGCCCACTCCTTCAGCGCCGCCGCGCACGCGTGGTCCAGGTTCCGGAGCCGGCCCGGTTCCAGCCGTACACCCCGTCGCGGGAGAGTGCTTCCAGCGCGTCCAGCAGCTTCGGCAGCCGCCGGAACGCTGCTGGGTGAACGCCGAGGCGTACGAGCCGGATTGCTCAGTTCCGATCGCCCCGTCGAGCGCCTGAGCCGCCGTGCACCCGGGCTTGACGGCCGCCACCGCCACGCGCAATATTCATCGCATGATGAATATCAGCTTTCAACGCCCGCCCGACCCGCCGCAGTCCGGGACCGGCCCCGCCGTCCGCGCCGAACACCTCACCGTCGTACGCGGCCCCCGCACGGTCCTGCGCGGCCTCGGCTTCACCGTCCCCCGCGGTCGGATCACCGGCCTGCTCGGCCCCTCCGGCTGCGGCAAGTCGACCCTCATGCGCGCGATCGTCGGCACCCAGGCCAAGGTGACCGGCACCCTGGAAGTCCTCGGCCGCCCCGCCGGCGACGCCCTTCTGCGGTCCCGCATCGGCTACGTCACCCAGGCCCCCTCGGTCTACGGCGACCTGACCGTCCGCCAGAACCTCGAGTACTTCGCCGCGATCCTCGACCCCGGCCGCGCTGCCGCCGCCCGCCGCTACGAGAAGGTCACCGGGGCCATCGCCGACGTGGACCTCACCACGCGCGCCGACGCCCTCGCCGGCAACCTCTCCAGCGGCCAGCGCAGCCGTGTCTCCCTCGCGGTCGCGCTCCTCGGCACCCCGGAACTTCTCGTCCTGGACGAGCCGACAGTGGGCCTCGACCCGGTTCTGCGCCGCGACCTCTGGGCCCTCTTCCACACCATCGCGGCCGATCGCGGCGCCACGCTCCTCGTCTCGTCCCACGTCATGGACGAGGCCGAGCGCTGCCACAGCCTCCTGTTGATGCGCGAGGGCGAGATTCTCGCGGAGGGCACCCCCGACGCCCTGCGGTCCCGCACGGGCGCGGCAACGGTCGAAGCGGCGTTTCTCCATCTGGTCGACGCGACGGCGGCGAAGAAGACGGCAGGAAAGGAAACGGTCCGATGACCACCACGACCCCGCAGCCGAACGTGAGGGCCCTGACCCTCTCACGTACGACGGCGACGGCCGTCCGTGTCCTGCGCCAGCTGCGCCACGATCCGCGCACCATCGCGCTGATGATCCTCATCCCGTGCCTGATGCTGTTGCTGCTGCGCTATGTCTTCGACGGCAGCCCGCGCACGTTCGACTCGATCGGAGCCTCGCTCCTCGGCATCTTCCCGCTCATCACGATGTTCCTGGTGACCTCGATCGCCACTCTGCGCGAACGCACCTCCGGCACCCTGGAACGCCTCCTGGCGATGCCGCTGGGCAAGGCCGACCTCATCGCCGGTTACGCCCTCGCCTTCGGCACCGTGGCTGTCGTCCAGTCGGCCCTGGCCACGGGCCTCGCGGTCTGGTTCCTGGGACTGGATGTCACCGGTTCGCCCTGGCTCCTGCTCCTGGTGGCCCTTCTGGACGCCCTGCTCGGCACGGCCTTGGGCCTGTTCGTCTCCGCCTTCGCCTCCTCGGAGTTCCAAGCCGTCCAGTTCATGCCCGCGGTGATCTTCCCGCAGCTTCTTCTCTGCGGTCTGTTCACAGCCCGTTCCGCCATGCACCCGGTCCTGGAGGCCCTCTCCGACGTCCTGCCCATGTCGTACGCGGTGGACGGCATGAGCGAGGTCCTCAAGCACACGGACATGACGGCGACGTTCGTGCGTGACGCACTGGTGGTGGCGGGCTGCGCCGTGCTGGTCCTGGGGCTCGGAGCGGCGACGCTGCGCCGACGCTCGGCGTGAGCGGGGATCGGCGGCGTCGGCCCGGCACCCTCGTCCGCCCACCGGACAACCGAGCCGGGCCGGTGCACCCGGTGCGAGGATGAACCCGGACGACGCAACCCCCGGAGGGCATCCGCACCATGACCCAGAAAGTGGCAGTCCTCGGCACCGGAAAGATCGGCGAAGCCCTGCTCAGCGGGATGATCCGTGGCGGCTGGACGCCCGCTGACCTCCTGGTCACCGCTCGTCGCAAGGAACGAGCCGGGGAGCTCCGCACCCGCTACGGCGTCACGCCGGTCACCAACCCCGAGGCAGCGAAGACCGCCGATACGCTGATTCTCACGGTAAAGCCCCAGGACATGGGCACGCTCCTCGACGAACTCGCCCCGCACGTTCCCGCCGACCGTCTGGTCATCAGCGGCGCCGCCGGCATCCCCACCTCCTTCTTCGAGGCACGCCTCGCCGCCGGCACCCCGGTCGTGCGTGTCATGACGAACACACCCGCCCTCGTCGACGAGGCCATGTCCGTCATCTCGGCCGGCAGCCATGCGACCGAGGCGCATCTCGCCCACACGGAGGAGATCTTCGGGGCGGTCGGCAAGACGCTCCGTGTCCCCGAGTCCCAGCAGGACGCCTGCACCGCCCTGTCCGGATCGGGTCCGGCGTATTTCTTCTATCTGGTCGAGGCCATGACCGACGCCGGCATCCTGCTCGGTCTGCCCCGCGACAAGGCCCACGAACTGATCGTCCAGTCCGCGATCGGTGCGGCGGTGATGCTCCGCGACAGCGGCGAGCACCCCGTCAAGCTCCGCGAGAACGTCACCTCGCCCGCGGGCACCACGATCAACGCGATCCGCGAACTGGAGAACCACGGGGTGCGAGCCGCACTCATCGCCGCGCTCGAAGCGGCCCGTGACCGCAGTCGCGAACTGGCGTCCGGCAACAACTGAGACCAGGTGCCCACCGCCCGGAACCCGACGGTGGGCACCTGGTCTTCAGACAGCCGGCAGCAGCCCGATCGCCCGGTAGGCCGCGTCCACCCGCGGCCGGGCCATCTCTCTGGCCCGTTCAGACCCGGTCCGGAGCACCTCGTCGACGTGCTCCGGGTCCGCGCACAAGGCCCGGTGCCGCTCCTGAACCGGCCGCAACACCTCGACGACGGCCTCCGCGGTGTCCTTCTTCAAGGCGCCGTAGGAGGAGTAGGCACCGCTCAGCTCTTCCGGGCTCCGCCCCTCGCACGCCGCCAGGATCTCCAGCAGATTCGCCGGTCCCGGTCGCGCCTCCCGGTCATAGACGACGTCCGACCCGCTGTCGGTGACGGCTCGCATGACCTTCTTCCGCACCACATCGGGTTCGTCGAGCAGATAGACGATCCCCGGCCCCGAGTCCTCGGACTTGCCCATCTTCGACATCGGGTCCTGCAGGTTCATGACCCGGGCCGCGACCTTCGGATGGGTCGCCCGGGGCACGACGAACGTGTGCCCGTAACGCTGGTTGAACCGCACCGCCAGGTCCCGGGCCAGCTCCACATGCTGAGCCTGGTCGTCCCCCACGGGCACCTCGTCGGTCCCGTACGCCAGGATGTCCGCCGCCATCAGCACGGGATACGTGAGCAGCGACAGCCGCACACTTCCGCCACGCACCCGCTCACGCGCGGCCTTCTCCCTGTACTGGATCATCCGCCGCATCTCGCCGTCGGCGGCCACGCACTCGAGCAGGTACGACAGCCGGGTGTGCTCGTCCACATGACTCTGCACGAACACGGTGCACTGTTCCGGGTCGAGCCCCGAGGCCAGCAACAGCGTCGCCGTCTGCCGACTGAGCCTGCGCACCCGCGCCGGATCGTGGTCCACGGTCAGGGCGTGCAGATCCACGACGCAGAAGAGCGCGTCCGCCTGGTGCTGGTCCACTTCGGCCCACCGGCGCATGGCACCCAGGTAGTTCCCCAGCGTCAGATGCCCGGTCGGCTTGACCCCGCTGAAGACCCGTGTCATCTCTCCACCTCCTGGTAGGGGCCGCCGCGACCGGCCGGCCGACCCTCGGAGAGGAGATACGAGAACGGCCGCCGAAGCGGCGGCCGTTGAGCGCATACGTGAGTCCGGCCGCCGTCAGGCGGCCCACCACTGCTGGTTGCACGTACACGAAGTCATGCCCGAGAGCGTACGCTACTCGGGGCCTACGCGCAGAGGGTTGACACAGGCTCGCCCGATCCGTAAAGTTCTCCGGGTTGTCCGACGTGAGCGCCGATCAAGGTCGGTCCCCGGGCAGCCACTCCGCAGGTACCTACCGATAATCGACGATCCGTCGTCGTGTGTATTGGCATGCGTATTTTCGGAATGAGGAATCCGCGTTCGAGCTCAGGCAAGGGCGCAGCCCCGATTAGCTCGGACGGCAGGAATCCGCTAAAGTCTCACTCGTCGGAACGGCCCATTGGTCGTGAGGACAAACCCGGTTGACC